>JAJYZI010000068.1 GCA_021800105.1 Thermoplasmata archaeon | reverse complement strand
ACTCGAACCTGCATGAACCGGTATCAGCATGATCCCAAGAGCCTGGTCGTAGGCACCATATAAAGAAATGGTAGAGGAGGTTACCGGGATATATGAGTCTCCAGGATAGGATGTGCCGTTATTAAGGTTCACTGTATTGCTCACAGATCCAAATGTCTGGCTCTGGGGAGACTGGAAGTACACGTACCGTGTAATGTTATAATCTGATACCGACACAACAAGGCTTGAAGGATATGCCTCATATCCATCAGACCCTGCAATGTTTACCTCGTAAGACCCAGGCAGAAGCCTTAGTTGTGTTGTATTCGATATAGAAGAGTACGTCTTTCCGCCTATAGCGACAGACCACATCACACCGGAGGGCAAGCCCGTCTCGTTGAAATCAACGTTATATTGCTCATAAAACTGAAGTGTTTTTGTTGATCCATTTACTACAAAATATCCGTGAATCGAAGGTGCTCCGCTATAGCTTGTGGAAATGTTAAGGTCGTAGGTGCCGTTTGGCAGGGGAAGGAAGACGCTCTGGTTGGAGAGTTGCATTGATTCATACACCTGCGCCAGCGGACTGTCCATTGATGGCTGTATCTGCACACTCCAGGTGTTTCCAGCTGGTATCAGGTTTCCCACTTCGATAGTGACATTGAAAGTAGGAGCCTGAGATATTTCCTCCAAATAATTATTTGAACCTGCGGCCAGAAGTATCTGTGCGCCTGGTATATATGTCATAAGTCCTGCACCAGAGAGTGAGGGGGCGTTGATCGAACCAACAGTTTCATTTAACATCGGGTTGAATATTGTGATATTGTCTGTGCCGGATTGCAATATGTAAATCAATCCGTTTGATGGGTTCAGAGCTATACTCTGCTGTGGGCTTCCCAGTGGCACGGTGTAAAATGGAGTAGCATCATTGGACAGATAGTTTACTTTCGCTTCATTTATTATGAACATGCTGTTGTTGTCGCCGTTGGCTATGTAAATGGAATTTGTGTAAGGGTCATAAATCGCCTGGGAAGGATCTGATCCAGCTACACTGTACGGATATATGTTTACATAACTGCTTGCGTTTATAATGTGGATATTGTCGTCGCTTTCCCCGACATAGACCTGATTGGTAACATTACTGTAAGTCAGTGCTGCTGGGCCAATACCTACTCCAAGATTCTGAACTGTGTTGTAGTTGTTGAGATTGATCACTCCAATATCGTTATAGCTTGGAAAGGCAACAAACAGGGTGTTATTGCGGCTGTCATAGGCAAGTCCGTCTGGATTTGCATATTGCAAACTCACGGTTCTCGTAATTGAGTTTGTCTCAGGATTTATCAGGGCTACCTGGCCAGGGCTTGCCGAAACCGCCGCGAAGATGGTATTATTAGCATAAATAATAGAGGAAACCTGGGCAGAGAACCCAATGGACTTAACAAGTACGCCATTCAGAGAATACACGTTTACATCAAGACCAGATTTCTCTGGAACGTATAGAAGATGATTCTGCGGGTCATAGGCTATAGAGTTGTAAGCCGGTGAATTCATGTATTGAGTTGCATAACCTCCTGCACTGTTGTAATTCAGCGTAGCGTCTATTGTTGCGATATCATTTATGGATACTATCTGCTGCAACACCGGATCGTACACCAAGGCACTGGGCCCGACCTGTGTTTCAATTTTTGCCGGCAAAGTCTGTATAATTGACTCCGTTGCGGGGCTTATCACAGAGATATTGCCTGACCTGTAGTTTGCTACGTAAACCAAGCCATTTATGGGATCATAGACAACTCCCTCTGGACTGGTTCCCGGTACCACATTCTTTACAAACGTGTTAGTGACTGTATTGATGATTGTAACATTGTATTCCTGTGGGTTTCCAGATATCAGAGCATTAAAGTCATAATCTGTGACATAAAGCATCTTGTTCACCGGATCCAGGGCAATGCCATAGGGTTGCTGCCCAGCGGGAATGTATGCAACAATGACACCGGATGACGAAAGAACGAATACATCATTATTATTATAATCAGCCACATATATATCGCCGTTATATGGATCGAATACCATTCCATATGGCGATGAATCAAAGGGTAAAGATGGGGCGGATACAACACTGTTGTTCGTGACATTTATAACCCAGATTACCCCGGTTCTGAATTCTAATCCAGAAACGTAAAGCTTTTCGTTCTGTGGATCGTAAACGCTGAACTGAGGCGACCCAGTCAGAGAAATGGTTGATACTACCTTGTTATTGAACGAACTTATAATGCTTATGTTATCTGTTTGATAGTTGTTCACATAAAGGTCATGATTGTATGGTACGTACACTATCCCGAAGGGTTCTGAACCGACTGAAATATTGGCTACAGAACTATTCAGAAATCCATTGACAACCGTTACATTGTTGCTTTGATAGTTGGTTACGTATAGCTCCTGGTTGAAAGGATCGTATACGCCGCCTTGAGCGTTGTTTCCATCAGAATACTGACCAATTTTTATGTTCTGCCCAATTGAAGTACTGTATATGGTATTCGGTCCAACCATCGGGTGACCAGTACCGTTGAAGAGCACAGCGAAACCTGAGATCACTATGGCTATACCAATAATTATAGCTTTTATCCTTGTTTTATTAAATTGCACATATGCAAAAGAATTACTATTTAATAATAGTTTGCTTATAGTAGACATTTTAGTGTAGTTTTACCAAAGGACGAACAAAACAGGTCTGGAATAACGAATGGCTGGGAGATTAAATGCAACCGCGACATTAAGAGAAGGATATTTTCGGTTGTATTTGTGCCATCCTCTACCAGTTTTTGTATGGAGCTCCCACCTCAAAGGTTGCCTGCGGAATCTACATGGGCTTTAATTCCCCTCAGCCCGAAGGTACTCTTTGCTTCATGCTAAGCCATATGATGTTACGGATGCAGGCACGCATGAAGGAATATGCTATCCAATCTGTTTCACTTCTGCCTTCCAGTGGATAGAACGATTTGTTGAGAGAAACAATAAAGTTTTGATCGCTTTCATTCTATATCTTGCAAAATGGACTTCTCGCTTGCATTTATTTAAGCAATTGATTTCGATTGATTTTGCTCAAAAGCAATATGGCGAGTTATGGAAAATTTTATGGAATTTCCAGGTTTCTCTCTCACTGTACTCTTCAATATCATCCTGTTCCCATCATCCATGCTTCCGTGCAGAAATACAACATCTCCAATGCTCTCTTCCGAATCCACAGTCATTGAGTATTCGCCGCTTCCTACGGTTGTCCATTCTGGTCTAAAACCCATTCTTCCAATGAAATTCATAGGAAAGTCTCCAACAAAATCCCCTATCCATGGAGTTGATGGATTTTCATACATATCTTTATAGGTAGCGATCTGTTCAAATTTTCCAGAGTGAAGAACACCGATTCTGTCACCCAGTGCTTCTGCTTCCTTCTGGTCATGCGTAACAAAAAGGAACGACTGACCCAGTTCCTGCTGAAGCTTCTTAAGTTCACTGCGTGCGGTATACCTCACTCTAGCATCGAGGTTACTCAGTGGCTCGTCAAGCAGAAAAATAGAAGGATTTCTTACAATAGCCCGGGCAAGTGCAACTCTCTGTTGCTGTCCGCCACTGATTTGTGTAACCCTTTTGTTAAGAATATCAGAAATGTTCAGCTTAGCGGAAATATCTATAACCTTTTGTTTAGGATTTGCAATCCTGTGCATTTTCAACGGGAATGCAATGTTCTGATAAACTGTCATATTTGGATAAAGGGCGTAATTTTGAAAAACCATGGCAATGTTTCTCTTATTCGGCGGCAGCCTCGTAACGTCCTTTCCATCAATAAATACTTTGCCTTTATCCGGTTGCTCAATTCCGACTATAAGTTTTAACAGAGTTGATTTTCCAGTACCGGATGGACCAAGTACAACGAAAAATTCTCCCTCCTCAACAGTTAGGGACATGTCTGAAATCACATTGGTTTTTCCATAAGTTTTTGTTACGTTTCTAAGTTCAAGTTTTGCTGTCATCTTATTATCTCCATTATTGCTTGCACTCTATCTATATTTAGCTATTCTCCCTGCAGGAATGACACCATGGCACCAGCAGACCATGCCTGGGGAAAACAAGGCCTAATTCTTAATTTATCAATATCCACGAGTTCCCCTTTTTTGGTTACGCTATAGTACTCCGGCATCATGCCCATTTTTTCATAGGCCTCTATGATCCTCTCCCGTAAGTCCTTATAAAGATTCCCATATCCTCTCTCCTTTAACCCCATGGCAATAATCCAGTTGTCCTGCGGCCATACGCTTCCTCTTTGGTATGCCTTTTCATCAAAGCATCGCTCTTTTGTCGAAAGAGTCCGTATTCCAAAATCTGTAATCATGTCGTTGTCAAAGAGCCTATCAACGACATCCTTCTCCTGTTTCGCTGACAATATACCACTGAACAAAAGGTGACCCGGGTCGCTGGTTACGGCTTTCTCAGCAACGCCATCTCCATCCGTGGCAATTGCAAAGAATGATGTTTCATCCAGCCAAAAATTATCGGTCAGCCTATTCTTGATGCGGGAGGCGGACTCTACGATGTTTTCAATCAAATCACGATCAGTATCCGGTCCAAAATCCTTGATTATCTGAATCGCGCCAGAGAGTGCACCATAAGTATACCCCTGCACTCCAACTGTGAAGACAGGTGATTTGAGTTTTTCCAGCATGTCTCCGATTCCGTCCCGCCATGACTGTGATTGAATCCCGGCGCCGACCAATGTCTTTTCATACCCCAGGAATTCATTAACAATTCCATTGTTAAGCAGGAATTTAATGGCGTTGATAATGGATAAGTATATTTTTGAGAGGTTCGGCTCTGGCATAATTGGCAATAGCTTCTCAGCTAGAATAAGAAAAAGGGGTGTGCTGTCAACTGAGAAATAACTTGGTCCTCTCGTAAGCCATGGAATCGCTTGTTTTCGCAGTAAAAACGCCTCTTCGTCATCATAAAATTCGTGCAGAATCTTTCCCGGATATTCGCCAGTTGACCTTTCAATTCTGGAACCTTGGAGGGAAGATAACGCCTGGATCGTCGAAAACGCTATTGTGGGATCATAATCAAGCAATTGCCATGCAGAGATCACGGAATCCCTTCCAAAGAGAGCTCTGAATTTGGGCAATCCTGCGTACAGATAGCCTTTTTTGCTCCTCAATTCGTTTATCTCATCTTTCAGCTTGTTGCTATCTTCCAAATAAGTCACTCCTAGCCCCCATCCATGCCTTATATCATCAACCCGTAATACCTGCTGTCATGTAGTTACCTTTTATGAATCTTGAAAGTATAATTGTCAATACTATGACCGGAACAGTTACCAGCAGAGAAAAAGCAGCACCAGTGAGTATATTACCGCGTCCTGTACCGTATACATATATTAGAATTGGGAGTGTGGGATGAACAGGGGAAAGTATTACGGCAAACGTAAATTCATCCCAGGACATAAGCCATGAGAGCAGGAAGGCAGATATCATCCCCGGGATAGCAAG
>JAJYZI010000067.1 GCA_021800105.1 Thermoplasmata archaeon | reverse complement strand
ATTCTACTAAATCTAATTTCGCACGGAATATAGGAAAAGTTGGCAGAAGTGGGAGCACTGGGATTTGAACCCAGATCTACGGGTTTCTTCCGGATCATAGTTCCAGTCACTCATCATGAGATCAGTTGACCCATAGCTAATCATTTCCTGACTGGAGCCCGTTAGGATACCTGACTACCCCATGCTCCCACAGTCAAGTTAAAGCGACCCGCTCTGACTTGTGCAGGTTAAAGCTGAATCCTCTTTACTCAACTGGCAAGTGGTTATCAGTCTGACTTATAAAAAACTACTTTGAGAAAAATTGAGCACAGAACGTCTGTGAGCGGTGTGAATCTAAGATCCACTGTGTGTACCGGGCCCCTGAGATCAAGCTCTGTTTGCCTTTCTTGCTCTCTTCAATCTTCTGATTCGTTTTTTGCGCCATTTCCAGCGCATTTTTCCTTTTTTCTTCCAATCTCTTGAGCCTCTCTTCAATGAAGCACCTCATGTCAATGCAATAAGCGGTATTTTCATCTACCCTAATCTGCCCTTCGTGATTTAATCGTTTTATATAATCCTATTCCGTGGGTGACAATCTGCTGTCATTCCTGTAAAGTTTGTTGTCAGGATCGAGTTCAATTGCCTTGTGGAAATCCATCAGTGCATCCTGCGTTCTTCCCATACTTTCCAGAAGGTTAGCCCTGAAAAAGTAAAACTCTGCTTTAGTCGGATTGAGTTCAACGAGCCTCGTATATTTGCTTAAGGCCTCGTCAAGGTAACCTGATTCTTCAAGGAACTCTGCTACTATCTGTAGCCAGGTCTGATCGTTCGGCCTCAGGTCGGAAATAGTTTGCATGTCCTGTAGAGACTTATCTCCCTGACCAAGCTTTTCGAGGATTTTGACCCGTTCGAAGCGTATCTCAGGGCTGGTTGGATTGTGGGCGACCAAAAAGTTATAATCGGACAATGCCGCCTCAAATCTCTCAATCTCTGCCAGTATTTCAGCTCTTCCCATTCGATACACCGGGTTCTCTGGGTTCAGTCTCACGGCTTCGCTGCTGGACAGAAGCGCCCCCTCGATGTTCTCATGGTCTCGCAGAAAGTCAGCCTTTTTCCAGTAGAGCTCAGGATCGTAGGGATCGATATCTATCGCCTCATTGTAGGCATCCAGCGCTTCGTTGAGCATACCAATTTTTCTCAGGCAGTCAATCTTTCTTAGCCTGAATTCAGTGTTTCGTGGCTGAAGAGATATGAGCTTTTCATAATATTGAAGAGCCTGGTCGTGTTTTCCCAATTTTTCAATTGTCGATATGATCGAGTCAAGATAACTGATATTGTAAGGATCCAGCTTAGATGCCTGTTTAAAGAAATCAAGAGCTTTTTCTAGATTTCCCTCGGCAACTGCAGTATGTCCTTTCCTGTTATAGAAATGTGGAGACTCCATGATTCGCTGCGATGTATCCGTCCTGGGTTAAAACTGTTGCTATTAGTCAAGTAATCAAAGAATTATGTTAGAAAATGAATCAAATACATGAGTTGTGATAGTTTTGAACCCTGCCTTGGAATGCTTTTCATACTTTCAGGCTGATCACAGGAACGGCATTGAGGTGCCATCTCCACGGGGGTCCGCTGCACCAGCAACGGTACCTTGAGGAAGAAGTGTCACTATCTGGGAATGGCCGAATTGTGAAGAGAATCCGATGTTCCTCACCTTTCCTTTTTCATAGAAGGACGAAATTGAGTCTCTAAGCTGCTCTGATTCGCATATGATTTCCGAAGGCTTTTCGTATATGGTGTAAGGGAAGGCCCACCTTGGCCTATCTAAAATTTCTTGCGGATCCGACAGATCAGAAAGTAGCGGAAGAATCATCTGCATATGGAGCTGTGGCTGGATGTCGCCGCCCATTGCTCCAAAGGAGGATTTAAATTGGCCTTCTTCCTCAAGCATTCCTGCACATAAGGTGTGGAAGGTCCTTTTGAATGGAGCAAGGGAATTGTGGTGCTCTGGATCAAGCGAAAAATAAGAACCACGATTCTGCAGCACGAAGCCGGTACCAGCAGGCATGACCCCTGATCCGAAACCCATATAGTTGCTCTGAATCCAGGAAAAGCTGTTGCCTTCTGAGTCTGATATGCACATGTACGTCGTGTCGCCGTTGTCTTTGGCGCGTCCGCTTGCATTTCTTCTCTTATTGCCTAGCTCATGAAGCCTGCGTGCAAATTCTTTAGAGGTGAATCCATCAGGGAGGGGGTGAAACTTAGGATCCGTTATATACAGGTCCCGCTGAGAATATGCGAGCATGCCCGCTGCTATCACCGATGATAGACTTTCTTTCTGGATTTCGGTTGGGTCCTTTGCGCTTGCCTCCAGGAGATTCAGCCAGAGAAGAGCTGTATAACCTTGACTGTTGGGGCCAGTTTCATATATCTTCTTGCCGTTAATTTCAGTATTCCTGGCTTTTTCATAGGTTGCATAATGCTTCTTGAGATCCGAGGACTGTAAAAGACATCCAGAACCTTCCAGCCCCTTTACTATCGTGTCTGCAAGGTGGCCGTCGTAAAACGAGGAAAGTCCGTCATCTGCAAGCGACCTCAGCGAACTGGCCAGATCCTTCTGTCTGAAGACGCTTCCCGGAACTGGGGGCTTTCCGCCCGTCATAAACGTTTTGTTCCACTCATGCATTCCAGAGAAAACTTTTTCACTATTATGTATGGATTCTGAGTAATTCTGGGTAACCGGGAAGCCTTTCTCAGCGAGTTCTATCGCTGGTTTCAAGAGATCCTTGACTTCCATTGTGCAATACTTGTCATGGATGATGGCCCAGCCGCTTACTATACCTGGTACAGTGATGGCACCGCCTGGTCCACGTGCACTGAGCCTAGATAGTCCCTGCTCCTTGAAATGATCTATAGTAGCGAGTTCAAAAGCCCTTCCGCTCGCATTAAGATCGATTATATCTTTTCCATCCATTCGTATAAGCGCAAACATGTCGCCACCAAGTCCGCACAGGTTGTTCTGCGTCACGCATAGAACTGCACTTGTTGTTATTGCAGCATCAGCTACGTTTCCTCCTTGCGCCTTGATCCTTGCGCCAGCAATTGATGCGGCCTGGCTTGAAGAAGCAACTACTCCCTTCGTCGAAAAGGAATTGGGTCTGGTTCTCATATTAACGTTCAGCAGTGGAAGATATATGAATTATTTCATTCAATTCAAGGATAATGAACCGATTGATCTCTTAAGTTCAGATAAAAAAGATTTATCCGTATTCACTATGCAGAATTGTGAAAGTTGGTGTTATAGGATTTCAGGGCGACGTGACGGAACATATGGAAATCCTGTACAAGCTGAAGGATGAGAGGAAGAGGGATATAGAGCCGGTTCTGGTGAAGAGTCGGAGAATGCTGTCTGAAGTCTCTGCTTTGATTTTGCCTGGTGGAGAGAGCACAACTATTTACAAGCTGATAAAAGAATATGACATTTATTGGGATATTATAAGGAGAGCAAAAAACGGTATGCCTGTTATGGGAACGTGTGCAGGTCTTATTTTAATCTCCAGGAATGCAAAAGATGAGCGGGTTCGTGGTATGGATCTTATTGATATTACTATTAGAAGAAATGCATACGGAAGACAGGCAAACTCATTTTATGAAAACGTAAAAGTAAGTTCAATTGGGAACATAATTGCCATATTCATTAGGGCGCCAATTATTGAGAGTGTTGGAGATGCAGAGATTATGGCAACATACGATAATCAGCCCATAATGGTTAGGAACCAATACGTTCTTGGAATGACTTTCCACCCCGAACTTTCAGGCGATACAAGAATACATGATTACTTTTTGAGCATGGTGGGGAGAGAGGGGTACACTTCCAGTGGAAAACGAGAATGGTATGTGAGTGATATTGCATGAGAACACCTATTTATGAATGGCATAAGGAGAATGGCGGTAACATAGTGGATTTTCATGGGTGGGATCTCCCCCTCTACTATGAAGGAATACTGGCCGAACACATGGCTGTGAGAAAGAAAGTTGGGATTTTCGACGTGTCTCACATGGGTGATATTGTTGTAACGGGACCGGATGCTATAAATCTTATGAATTCCGTTTTGCCCAGCAGGATTGATACAATCCAAACTGGAAAATGTGCATACACTGCATTTCTTAACGAGTCGGGCCTCCTCATAGATGATACAATAATTTACCGCATTAGTAATGATGTAATACTATTCGTACCCAACGCGGCTACAACAGAAGAAGTCCTGAGCTGGCTTATTGCAAACAGCAAGAAATTCAATGTCAAGATAACAAATCTGTCTGCGGATCTTGCATGTTTTGCGATTCAAGGCCCTGAATCCATAATGGTTGCCAAGGATCTTGGAATAACATTTCCTGAGCAGTTTACGTTTTCTTTCCAGCATGACAAATATGGAGGGAAAAACGGAATAAATGGGAAGAATGATTTGATAGTTTCTGGAACAGGGTATACTGGAGAACCTGGATTTGAGTTGATAGTTGATGCTGAAAGCTCGAGTAAATGGTGGAGTGCTGCGGTAGATTCTATAAGGAGCCATGGAGGAATGCCCTGCGGCTTAGGTTCAAGGGATTCTCTAAGGATGGAAAAAGGAATGCTTCTTTCTGGTGTTGATTTTAATAAAGATAGGGATCCATATGAATGTTCAGTCAGTTTTATTGTTGAGAAAACAGACGGTTTCGTTGGATCAGAAGCTCTGTCTGAGAGAAAAAATAATGAAAAAGAGATTTTCAGGGGTTTTATATTAGATGGTAAGCAGATTCCCAGGCATGGATTTCCCATCTATATCGACGACAGGAAAATTGGAACAATAACGAGTGGTTCAATTTCTCCTATACTTGGAAAAGCAATAGGATTGGGTTTCATAGATAAAAAATACATGAAAAGTGGGAATAGTGTTGCCATTGATATTCGAGGGAAAAGATCTAATGCGGTAGTATCCAAACCAAAAATAGTTCCATAGGAAATCACCCCTCTCCCTGTCAATTTGTCAGTATATTATTTGCAGACTTTTTATAACTTCTACGATACCCCAATGCACATGAACCAGGAAAAAGGACTGAAGATTATTATAACAGACCCAGTAGATCAGGTACTAATTGAAAGGCTGGAGCAGGAAACCTTTGGTGTAGATTATTATCCAAAAATAAAGGATGAGGAGTTAATCAGTGTTATTGAGAAATATAATGGAATCGTTGTACGTAGCAGAACTAAGGTTACTCGAGATCTAATCAATAAAGGCAAGAACCTTAAGTTTGTTGCACGAGCCGGAGTTGGTCTTGACGGAATCGACCTAGCTAGTATGAAGGAGAGAGGAATCGATATTATTCATGCCCCGGAAGCGTCAACGGATTCCGTGGCCGAGCTGACCCTCGGCTTGATGATAGGATCCTGCCGTCGAATACCTGAGCTTGCAGCGGACACAAAACAGGGCAAATTTGTCAAGGAGATAGGAACCGAGATATCTGGCAAAACACTAGGACTCATAGGATTCGGAAGAATAGGTTACAGGGTAGCGGAAATAGCAAAAGCATTC
>JAJYZI010000066.1 GCA_021800105.1 Thermoplasmata archaeon | reverse complement strand
GCCGAAAGCGCGTACCTCTTTCTTGCAATAAGGTAGAAAAATGTGAGAAGCTCTACCGGAATCAGCGACATCCAGTGGAAGTCGTACATCTGAGAAGCAATGAAACCAACATTCGTTACATAAAGAACAGAGACAATCAGTGACTGCTTATCCGATAGACCATAATGACGCGATACTGCATTCAGTGGTATAAGGGAAAGAGAGAAAAAAAGGGCTTGACAGACAAAAAGGAATATTGGTTCGCTTAGCGCCTGATATGCGTAGGAGAACAGCAGGGCGATGTAAGTGGAATGGATTTCCAGATGTGACACAACTCCATAAGTTTCGAAGTCGCCAGCCTCATAGAGGATGTATCCATGAAAATTGTCTGCCAGCATCTGCATTTCTATGCCAAGGTCCCAGTTGGAGGTATAAAAATTAAGGTACCTGATATATGAAATCGAGGCCATAACTGCAATTACAGCAGTGATTATTGCGGCCAGGTACTTTTTCTGATATGGTGATAAAATACCTTTATCCTCGCCTTCATGATTTGCCATCTGTGTGATTTTGGAATATCGTTATTTATCTATTAAAGGGAAATGGAACAGCATCAAGACGAACTGATCAGAACCCTACCTGTGCAGGATTTGAAGGTTTGGAAATTACCGAACTTAAGAAAATCCCCGGACTTTATCTTGAGAAGGATGAGATAATATCGTGAAGACTGAATAACTGCGCATCATACTTATAAATAAACTAGGTCATGAGAAGGTTATTCCACCATCAACAACGATTACCTCTCCGGTCATAAAAGAGCTGT
The DNA here is from genome assembly GCA_021800105.1 of Thermoplasmata archaeon. Classification (GTDB taxonomy): domain Archaea; phylum Thermoplasmatota; class Thermoplasmata; order Thermoplasmatales; family Thermoplasmataceae; genus UBA582. Next base: position 4,747 of record JAJYZI010000066.1, on the reverse strand, counting down.
CTTCAGATATTAGAAAACGTGCTACCTTCGCAATCTCCTCGGGCTTACCAAAACGTTTCAGCGGCGTTCTCTTGATAATGCTGTCGTAAATTCTTTCATTTTGCCTGATGAAACTTGTCATGTCGGTTTCTATGAATCCAGGGGCGATGGCATTTATCCTGAGGGATGGACCAAAATTAAGTGCGAGCGCTTTTGTCAGGTTTGAAAGCGCAGCCTTGCTGGCGCTATAGGATATAGAGTTTCGTATGGGGTTTATGGAAGCCGCAGAACTCATGTTAACGATGGAGGCATTTTCCCCAAGCAAATCTAGAAGATTTTTGATTATGAAAAGAGGAGCCTTTGCATTTATGTTAAGGACAGCATCCCAGGCTTCTTCTGAGATCCTGGTCAAGTCATCGCCAACTCCAGAGCCTGCATTATTTACTATGCCTTTTAGCTTCACTCTCAACGTCCTGACATGATTGCATAGATCCTTGATCCCCTCAGGCGAAGTGAGATCAGCGCTCACCAATGCAACATCCGAACCATTCTTCCGGCATGCTTCAGAGACTTTTTCTGCTTGGGCTGAACTTTTGTTGTAATGAAGGATAAGATCATACCCTGACCTTGAAAGTTCCATGGCAATTGCAGCCCCAATACCTTTTGATGCTCCCGTAACTAAAATGTGCCCCTTTCCCATGTTTTGTTTAATGCCTATGCGTTAAAGAAAGATTCGATTAGAACACTTCCTTGCAGGCACGCAGGGAAAACATGATTCAGATAACTAAAAAATGCATAACAAGAGCGTATTTCTAATGATTCAAGAACGCGCTGTCGGTCCAGTTTATGTGTATGGAGAAACTATCAAATGAGCTTTTACGGAAGGTTTGCATTGAATCAACCAACCTGATGCTTGCCTTCCGACGGACATGAAATAGAAGATAACCCCCCTAACTGGTTTTTATAGACAAGTCCCCATCCTGCCAATTAAAAGGGAAAATGAATTTTTATCGCTTTCCATGCGACATGGGGTTATAGATATTTGATCAGGCGAGCTTGAGCTCCTTAAGCTTGGATAGAATCTCTGTTCCATGCTCCTTTGGCGATACCTTCTCGTAAACGTAAGCAACCTTGCCGCTGCGGTCAATGATGTAACTTACTCTCTTGTCGGTCGATCCGTTAAGGGTGCCATAGGCTTCTGAAATTTTCCTGCCTGAATCTGAAACAAGCGTAAATGTCAGGCCATACTTATTGTGGAACTTTTTGTGCGAATTGACTGAATCCACCGAGACACCGATTACCTTTACGCCATTCTTCTCGAACAGCTCAGTGTTGTCCCTGAAGTTGCACGCCTCCGCAGTGCATCCCGGGGTGTCGTCCTTAGGATAAAAGTAAAGCACCACCGGCTTTCCCTTAAAGCTTGAGAGCTTAACGTTATGGCCATCTTGGTCCTGCGCTTCAAAATCCGGAGCAACTGATCCTGTTTTTAGCAATTCTATCATGCTATGACAATAATCCCGCATTTATAGTATTTCTGTAATCAGGATAAAGACATCTTCAACGCTCTCGCAGCCTCTCCCCCGTGCTTTCTGATCTCGGGATCAAAATCGACCGAGCTGATGGCAGTTGCAAGAAACCTTCCATTTTCGTCAGCAATGAAGACGTAATCGCCTTTCCTTATGTCGGATGACATACTCAGAATCCCTTTGGCAAAAAGGTTGGCTCCATTCATAATATGGGGTACTGCGCCCTGATCGACCACGATCTTCTTGTTTTCGGGTTTCACAATATTCAAAAAATCGGGTGTAGGGATGAACCTTTCCGTCCATACGCCTACGAACACTCGGCCCAGGAAATACATGTTTCCGTTCTTTGACTCCTCAACCTGCATCTTGTCTGCATCCGCAAATGAGAGGCCAATTTCCTCTAGGCTGGCTATAAGTGCCTTGATTTCCTTCTTTGACAGGTAATGCTTGCTCATTCAGTTCACATACTGTTTCATCTGTAGGATCTTGTCATTTATCGTCTGGTCGGTGCAATCCAAGATTTCCTTTATATCTGGAGCAATCTTCTCCCCGAACATCATCTGTTCCGAAGTGAATCTCCACCTCTGGTTGCTTCCGCCCTGCAGGGCAATCACAAACGCATAATAAATTGAATTGAAAAGGCCTGAAAAGCCAACCCTCTTTTCCCATTTTTTCAACATTTCACTTTTGCCCATGGACAGGTAGTCCTTTATCATATCAACCAGCATCGAGGATTCCGTCGACCATGGATTCACCGTAATCAGGCTGGAAGCCTCCTCCTGATCTATTCTTCTTTTCAGCATCTCTATCTGCCTGAGCGGGTCTCCCGCCTGTGTCTTGATCATGCTCTCGTCCACGTCAGGAAAATATTCCTTCATTATCTGCACGCCGAATTTTGGCCACAGTATTTCAAGAAGTTTTCTCTGGCTCTTGCCTTCCAGTGCAATCGGTCCGATGATCTTTAAGTAGCTGGTCAATCTTGCTGCCTCCTCCTCGTCAAAGAGTACCTTAAGGAATTCTTCCGGGTCAGCATAAGCATCGCCGCCGATAAGGTACATTCCGCGTAATAGCGCGCTTTTCTTTCTTGCCTCCTGGACTGAATGCAGGAAGGACTTCGAATCAGTCTGTCCAGAAAGATAATTGGCCAGGGCAGGCGGGGGGACTTCAGTATCCACAGATTCGAGGTACGGAACAGTGATCCTGAAAAGCTTCGTCACGTCAGGCACCAGCATGTGCCGAAGGAGGAGACGCATAAGGTTCGTCTTGCTGTCCTGGAATACCTTTATTCTCGAGACATTCCCGACGTCGACGTAAAAAAAATCCCCGGTTTTTCCAAGCGTGAAACCATCCTCCTTGCTGAGATCCTCAACTTTCTCGCTTCTAAAAACATCAGCCAGGAAATCATCTCCCGGGAAATTTCCCTTGCAGCTTCCAATGTAATAGTTTTCTGAACTGAATATGGAAACCTTCTTTGTCTTGACGAGCGATGAGAAGGCAAGCATCTTCCAAGTTGTGTCGTCAAAATTCTGCACACCTCCCAAAACCATAGGATCTGTATTACCCCTCTTTGCATAATCAAGGTTTCCGTATGGCGTTGGAATCACACCCATTATGGGTGCTGATTCTGATTCCATTACCTTGTATGTCTCACCGATTGCACTCAGGAACTGGTCTGCGCCTCCCGAAAGCCTTCCCAGGGCTGGCCCTTGAGTGCGAGACAGCTTTTTCCGGTAATAATCAAACGGGCAGAACATGGAGGAATCCATGCACTCTGGAACAAGAGACAATACCTTCCCCTGATCAGAAAAAAAAGACTGGAGCTTCTCAATAAACTGTGCTTCTTTCTCCTTTGATCTTGTCTTTAATTTCATTTGACCTACTTTGTGTCAAGCATTCTTATGGCTTCTGCATTGACGGTGACCGGAATGGGGACAAGAGATTCAATGAGCTGCACAGTTACCTCTTCCTTTGTGGGGTCTATTGCCATTATTTTAGCCCTTTCTCCCTTGAAAGGGCCATCAATAAGCTCCACAAGTGCTCCAAGCTCAAGCCCCGTAACAGCAGGTTTTGGTTCAAGATAATGCTCGATTTCTTCAATTGAAATTTCGCCCTTTACCTCACCTTTGTATCCCCTTACATCCTTTCCGAGATATGGTATCCTGTCAGGATGCATTGTCTCTACGAAGATGTATCCTTTGACATCCTTGGGAGCCATTATTGCGAGAATCTCATTTGTTGCACTGCTGTAGGTCGCAGCCCTTTCCTCCTTGTCTTTTTCACTTTTCTTTGCAAGATCCCTTGAAACAGGAATCTCGTTTCCCACAGTTGTCTTGACGGCGACAATAACAGGAATCAGCGTTATTTGCATGGACTGCGTTACGGATCCGCCATCGTACTGGATATTAAGAGTAAACTTGGCAGTGTCCTTCTTGAATCCTCCTTTAGGCGTTGTAACGACAAACCTGAACTCCCTTGTTTCCTTGGACTCCAGTGAAATTTCAACCGTCATCTTCTTGTTCTCTGATGGCGATACAGAAAGTTCCTCCTTCTTTGATGGCCCTGTTAGCGAGAGTTGCCACTCAATCAATTCGTCTCTCTGCGTGAACAGTGACTCCACCGAAACAAGGAATGTAACCTTGTTGCCTGAATTGTTCCTTAATATTACTGGATTCTCGACAGCCTTACCGCAGCCGACTTCCCTGTCAGCTAGCTTTACCTCTACCCATTCATTTGATTCTGCACGTTGCATTCTGTTCACCTATGGCACATGGAAAACATAAGCCATCAGTATGAAGATAAGGAAACCGATGAACCCGAGAAAAGTAATTCCTGCTCCAGTGATCATGACTACCTTCTTGTATTCGTCCTCGTTGGGTTTTTTTGCCATTTTAAGTATCCTGGCGTACTTCCCCTTACCGATTCCCCCGACCTTACGTTCGATACGGTCCTGTATCTCGATGGCTCGATCTTCTATTGGCATTTTATACTCATCCCCAATCCAATTCTACAAATAAAATCTTTGATCTCTTTATGAGGAACCGAAAAATAAAATCCCTGACATATTTTAGCCCGATCAACGATACAATTTACAAATATTACGTATAAAGCTATCTAAAAAATAAAAAAATAAAAGACAGAAGGTTGTAGGAATTGTGCCCTGTACTCACTTTACTTAGGAGGTGATCCATCCGCAGGTTCCCCTACGGATACCTTGTTACGACTTAACCCTCCTCACTGACATC
>JAJYZI010000065.1 GCA_021800105.1 Thermoplasmata archaeon | reverse complement strand
ACATCCGGGAGAATTCATAGCTTCATCCTGAAAGCCAAGACGTTACCTTACAGAAAACAGTAGCACTTGCCCTTTAAAAGGTGGATTACAAGATATGTTTTATTTCAGTATGATATCATCCATCATGGATTACGATCATGCACTCGATGAGATAAGCCGGTACACGAAAGGACCAAAAGGGAAGGATTCTGCCGGAGTCCTTCAGTTTGTCTGCGACTACCTGAGGAAGATTGATGAGCGCTATAGCTGGGTTGGCTTCTATGTGGTGAGCGGAGACAACCTGATACTTAAGAATTTCAGTGGAGACGAGACTGAGCACAAGAAAATAAAGATTGGGGACGGTCTCTGCAGTCTAGCAGTTCTTAGGAACGAAATAGTTAATGAGAAAGACGTAAAGTCCAACAAGACCTATCTTGCATGTTTTCCAAGCACAAATTCTGAGATTGTTGTCCCGGTAAGAATGCACGGAGAGCCAATAGGCGAAATCGATGTCGATTCAGATACCAAAAATGCATTCGGGATGAAGGACGAAAGCTTCCTTTCTAAAATAGCTGATAAGCTGTCGGAGCATGTGAAAAATGTCGCTTCAAATAGTTAGTTGAATTTCCTTACTATGTTTCCTGATATTACATACGATCCGACACTGAATACCTTTCTAGCGCTTACGTCAACGCAGGACATCGATGCCGTCTCGACCTGGATCCCGAAAGCCGACGGCTCTTCCATTATGCCCAGATAGGAAGATATAAGGCATCGAATTGGCAATGCGTGCGATACAACAACACAATTTCCTTCTTGTCGCTCGAGAGCATTCCGCATCCTGGTTGCAATGCTCTCCCAGGTTTCCTGTCCAGTAAAATTCCTGTATAATGGTGGAAGTTGATCATAACCCTTCTGAACCTTTGCGCCTTGCCCCGCTTCTCTGAGATCCGTATCAATTTCAACCTCAAGTTTCAGTGCTTGGGCAATAATGTCAGCAGATTCCCTTGCACGGAGTATCGGGCTTGAAACAACCTTATCAAGTTTAAGTTTTTTGAGCTGAGTCAGGGCATAACTAATCTGTCCTTTACCGACATCGGTAAGGTGATATTTTGCTGCAACGTCATCATCGACAATCCTGAGTACGTTAGCTTCACTCTCGCCATGCCGGATAAGCACCGCCCTGTTCATACAACTGCATCTCAGTCCTGATATAAAATTTAGATCATCTGAACTAGCCATAATGTAAGTACAGAAAGAACAAGTACTGGCGGTGTTACAAGGATACCAATCTTTACAAAATACCTGTATGTTATGCCTTTCTCCCCTTTCTGCCTCAATATATTCATCCAAAGTAGGGTTGCAAGGGATCCAATCGGCGTGAACTTCGTACCGATGTCGTTTGCCAGTACATTCAGGTAGACCAAAGAATTCTCATGCATGTGTATAAGGGTAAGATTGACAGTTATTACAGAAGGGAGGTTGTTCATTATCGATGCAAGGAAAGAGAAAAGGAATGCGTCGACAATCATGTGAAACGGCAAGTATAAAGTAGAAAAATATGACAGCGCTGAAGCAAGTGCCTCAACAAGCCCGTTCTTTGAAAGAGCATACACAACAATAAAGAGGCCAAGTGCAAAAAATATGATTTCCCAAGGTGTATTCAAGACAAGCTTCTTTCCTGGAATGGCAGTCCTGCTTCTTGCGTATAGATAGAAAAGCGCGACACCTGGAACAGCAATAACTGATATGGGAATGAGAAACAGTCCCGTAATTGCATACAACAATATCAGCAGTATTACAACAAAAAATGCAACCTTTAGCAACCGCACGTCCTTGACAACATCATTGGGTTTTGGAAGATTCTCCAGTGAAATATTATCCTGAAAGGTATGCCGGAACAACAGGTAGAGAACCAAGGCACTTGAGGCAATTGCAACAATATCCGGTATTATCATGATCCTTGCATATTCCGTGAAAGGAATGGAAAAGAAGCCAACACTTATTATATTTACCAGATTGCTGATGCTGAAAGGAAGGCTGGTTGCGTCTGCCACAAAGCCCACGGATACAAGAAAAGGAATGTACACCTTTCTCGGTGCATCGGTTTCCCTCAGAATAGCATACATAATAGGGGTCATGACAACTATGCTCCCATCGTTTGAGAAAAGCGCAGTTACAATGGATGTTAGAAGAACGATCAGGAGAAAGAGGCGCTTCACTATTCCCCGTGAGAAGGCTGTTATCCTGATAGCTATATACCTGAAAAATCCAATTTCATCGAGAATTAAGGAAAGAAAAATAATTGCAATCAGAGTGATCGTAGCATTCCAGACGATGCTTACAACATAAAGGATATCGCGTTCTCCTATGATCCCAAGAAGAATAAGAATGATAGCCCCGATTATTGGAGGAATTGCAATGCTTAGGTGTCTCGGTCTCGCCACCACAAGGGCCATGACTACGATAAACACGATCAGCGATACTGTAAAATCTATCTGCAACTAATTCCGGTAATTTACAAGGATATTAAGAATTATATGCTGTGATTGCTAGAACGTTGTTACATGTCCTTGCTTACGAGAATCAAGCTACAAAAGGTTATTCAGACTGGAAGAATTTTGCTGCTCATACATGAACAATCCAAATAACTTCCTGATAAACGAGAAAAGCCCATATCTGCAACAGCATGCACATAATCCAGTCAATTGGTATCCTTGGGGTGATGCAGCCTTCGAAAAAGCACGCAAGGAGGATAAGCCGGTCTTTCTTAGCATTGGTTACTCGACGTGCCACTGGTGCCATGTTATGGAAAGGGAAAGCTTCGAAGATTCAGAGGTGTCACAGGCTATGAACAGGGTCTTTGTCTCTATCAAGGTAGATCGCGAGGAGAGGCCGGATCTTGACAACCTCTACATGAATGCTTGCCAGATGATGACCGGAAGCGGCGGATGGCCTTTGAACCTTATCCTGACGCCCGATCGCAGGCCGGTTTTTGCCTTTACGTACCTGCCCAAGCATTCACGACGAAATATGATGGGTATTGTTGAACTGTGTAATAGCATCGATGAGCTGTGGCACACAAGAAAGGATGAGCTTGTAGATCAGGGCAAAAAGGTACTTGACGCACTTTCCGGCGCCAAGAACCAGAAAATCGACGATCCGATATCGCCTGACCTGCTCAAGGTAGCTTATTCTGATCTTGAGAATGCTTTCGATCCACAATTCGGCGGATTCGGATCAAGCCCGAAATTTCCCTCCGCTCATTACTTGCTTTTCCTCCTGAGGCATTATCACAGATATAATGATAAGAAAGCACTCACAATGGTTGAGAAAACAATCAATGGCATTCTTTCCGGTGGCATCACTGATCAGATAGGCCTCGGATTCCACAGGTACTCAACCGATCATGCATGGAAGCTTCCACATTTCGAGAAGATGTTATATGATCAGTCCATGATACTTTCCGCCCTGGCCGAACTTTTCTCTGTCACCAGGAATAATGATTATCGGCAAGCTATGCTTGAGACGCTCCATTTCCTTAATGAAGAGATGAGGATAAGCAATGGGGCCTTCATTACCGCAATAGATGCGGACAGTGAAGGCCAGGAAGGCAAATATTACACGTGGACAATGCCGGAGATCAGGAACATACTGGGAGAAAATGAAGCCGAGATATTCTCTTATGTTTATGGAATTGACCCAGATGGAAATTTCCATGACGAATCATCCGGAAGACTGACCGCAGAAAATATACTCTATGTTGCCAACAATATCGAGAAAGCCGCTAAGACTTTCTCCCTACCCATCGCCGATCTGCAAGCCATAATTGGAGCAGCCAAGGAAAAACTGAAATCGGTGAGATCTCAGAGATCCGCACCCCACAAAGACGACAAGGTTCTTTCTGACATGAATGGATTGCTCCTCTGGTCTTTTGCAAAATGCTATCTTTCAACGGGTGAAGACGCATTTCTTGAGGAAGCCAATGCTATCGCATCATTTCTGCTTGAGAAGATGATCAAGCCAGATGGAAAAATTATGCACAGGTACATTTCAGGTTCGGTAGACATCTCGGGATTCCTGGATGATTACGCTTTTACAATCGCCGGCCTGCTTAAACTGTACGAAGTTACTGGAAAGGATAGACTATTCAAAACCTCATTGAAACTTCAGGAATACCTGGACAGCAAATTCTCTTCAGACGAAGGGGGGTACTTTACGACGGAGATGGAAGATGCACCATTCAAAACTAAAGATTTCCATGACGGTGCGATCCCGAGTGGGAACTCATTTGAAATGCAGAATCTCCTGACTTTCTCCATTATCCTTGGAAGCGACAAGATGTATGAATCTGCTCTCAGGATAGCGGAAGCAGCGGGCAAGTCTCTGCAGGCAAATCCGTCCTTTTATCTGTACATGCTGACAGCGGTTGATTTTGCGATTGGCCCATCCTTCGACATGGTAATCCCGAATTCAAGATCCATCAGAGATCAGCTGAATGAGCTTTCGAATGCCTATGAACCAAGAGTTGTCCTATCTTACAGAAGAGAAGCCAGGCCAGATATAAAAGAAGCATCAAGGAACAACGCTGACAGTGTTTTGGTTTGCTCCATGAAAGAATGTCTCTTACCTCAAAAAGGATTGAAGGAAGCCCTGGCCCTTATAAGGAACATGAAATCAGATTCCTATTCTTGAACTGTTGTAGAACTTTGAATGCCTGTGATAAATCACGATAGCTTCACCAATCAGCATTCCCGTTGTTACTGTAAGAAAAACAGAAAAGATGGAAACTAGGTAGAGGGTGGGATAATAGAGCAATGAAAGTATCTTGAGCGTAAAAAAAAGAGTGAAAAAGAAGGCGACAGGAATGGATCTCTTATAGTACATTTCATTTTTTTTCTCAAATATCTTAACTTTCCTGCTTAACGCTACACCAAGCACTATACCCAATAAAGCGATTATGAAACTGGAAATAATAATTATCTCTGGTTGATATATGAACGTTATAAGAACAAGCAGAGAATATATAGCTGGGGATATGAAAACCCTTGTATGTGAGAACTTTTCTCCCAGCTTTGCTCTCAGTAGCCTGTATACAAAGAGCAATATTATCAATATAATAACTGCATATGCAGGGTACTTGAATGGAATATAGGAAAGTAATGAGTTAATAGAAATTGGGGATGAGGACCCGCTATCTGTGAAAACCATGCAAGACACTATGGCGCTCTAAGTAAAATATTTTTAGGGATATTCCTTCCTAATCTCTTGTGAGTGCCTTCGGAAATAATAAAGCGATATGCTATATGTTTGGTTATTTTTTGAGCAAATATAAGCAGTATATAAAGCAGAGTCTTTATGAGCGGAACTAAGGATAATATAGGTTTCAGTTTTACCGAACTAATATGCAAGACAAACTTGCTGAGGTTGAAATAACAAAGGACGGCGAAATCTATTACGCAAAGATAATGCTCCCAACTGGGGAAATAGTAACCCTGGAAAACGAGGATTTCGAAGAAGTAATAGAACAGATCGCAAATGACCTGCAGGAAAGATTCGGCTCTTAAGCGGGGATGGCCCAGTGGTACGGCGGCAGCCTGCTAAGCTGTTTCTCTATGAGAGCGAGGGTTCGAATCCCTCTCCCCGCGT
>JAJYZI010000017.1 GCA_021800105.1 Thermoplasmata archaeon | reverse complement strand
ATAGTGCTAAGCTAACCGTCAGGATATGCGATGTATAAGGCTAGATCTGTGGCTGGACAGCGCTCATTAGAAAAATAATTAGGGAATGAATCAGATCTAAATTGTAAAATAACCGCTTAGTTATCTCCATAAATAAAGCCTATTACAAAAAATTAACACATTCCAGTTGCTTGACGTCAAATTAATATATATACTGCTTTGTATGGGTTAAAAGAAATCACAATATTCGTGTCTGTTAAGGGAAAACGTAGTCTTCTATAATCTTTGATATAATATGCCCTACCGCTATGTGACATTCCTGGATTATTGCAGTTCTCTTGCTGGCGATCTTGATACTATAATCAGCCAAATCAGCGCATTTGCCACCATTTGATCCTGTCATAGCAAGCGTTAGGCATCCTATCTTTTTTGCAGCTTCAATCCCCTTAACAACGTTCTGTGAGTTACCGCTTGTCGATAGACCAATAACCGCATCGCCCGGCAGGCAGAACGCTTCCACCTGCCTGCTGTAAACTGCATCGTATGAATAGTCGTTGGCAATTGCCGTCAGCGACGATGTGTTCGTATGAAGTGCCATCGCGGGCAAAGGTCTTCTCTCTTTTTCAAATCTGCCCACGAGTTCAGCAGCAATGTGCTGTGAATCTGCCGCGCTACCACCGTTGCCAAACAGGACAAGCTTGCCTCCTTTTTTTATTCTCTCTGCTATCTTCATTCCGATACTGTATACAAGATCTGAATCAATCTGGCTCCTGGCCTGAATTCCTTCATTAATGTAGGCAACAATTTCGTCTTTCTGCATAAAAGAAGATAATTTCTCAAGCTTTATATTTTTCCAATGATATTCCTATCCTTGCCGGGAATAGAAGCTGAAGGAAAAGCAAAGATCAGGAAATCATTGCTGAAATACGCTATATTCCCTGCATTTATCATATATAGCAGCATATGGGCCTACGTTGTCCTGCTAAGGTACTATTCCTTCAATGCGGACGTATTTGATCTCGGTCTGGCGTCTGGATCCCTGTATTCTGTATTTCACGGTGGGCTTATCGCAACTGCGGCAGATCCGAGACCTTTTCCATTCTCAAAGATGTTTATCCTGGTTTTGGCTCCTTTCTATTATGTTTTCCCGGACCCTGCCTGGCTTCCGGTATTCCAGTCCATATGGATCGGACTTGGGATCTTTCCAATCTATTATATAGCAAGAGTCGCAATACGAGATGAAAAATATGCTGCCCTCATCGCAATGACTTATTTGCTTTACTATCCTCTTTCAGGAGTGAACTGGTTTGATTTCCATTTTATGGCTATGTTCCCGACTTTCTTTCTAACCGGGTTCGCACTTCGCCTTTCGGGAAGGAATAGGCTCTCCATGCTTGCAATGGCATTCGCTGCGATATCCGATTACCTTGTACCATTGATACTTGTCTTCTATGCTATATATATAATCCTGGATCCGAGTTCCACTTTGAGCCGAAGAAAACGCCTTCCATATATATTTGGTATCCTGGCCTTAGCAATGTTCGTTTTCCTTGGGGCAATATTATATTCCGGCAGGCTTATACCCCTGGAATATACTGGATTGTCCGGTGCTTCATATAGCACCATATACACTTCCACTTTTCTTCTCAAGATCGAATTCGTTGGACAGATGCAGCTTCCAGCACTTTTTGTATCGTTCATTTCACCCGAATCTCTGATTATGGCGATTCCATACTACACTCTTGCGTTCGTCAATAATTATCAGCCTTACTTATCATCTATGTACTTCCAGTATCCAGCGCTGACTGCTCCTATTACATTTGTGGCGTTTGCTCTTGGAATCGCAAGAATAAAGGATATTTGTAATCTGAGATTCAAAAGAAGAAGCATCAAGGCTGCATGGAAGGTGTTGGCCGTTGCCGCCCTCTTCTTCAACCTGGCACTTTTTTCCCTCTATACTCCTGTCGGGGAGTTATACACATCATCATACTCGAACCAAAGGATGGCTTCTTTGTTGACAGGAAATGATTTCAGCTACAACGCGGTATCTTCCATCCAGATACAACCTTATGATTCCGACCTTATGAAAGCAGTGCATATGGTTCCCATGGGCTCATCTGTGCTTATACAAAACAACATGCCCGAGCTAGTAGCCGGATACAACTGGACTTTGCCGGATTTTTACGTCAACGGGACTTTCCCTACATATATCCTAGTAGATCCGTATTCTTATTATTATGACCATTTTAGCGTTGCATATCATGTTACAGATTACACTATGAAGTCCTTATCAACTTTGCTGCTCGCATCCGGGAGGTATTCTGTCTTATATTCGGAGCAGAATATTACCTTATACATGATATGAGGGCTTCTTATCTTTTAAGTTAGGTAAACAACATAATTTATTATCATATCATTATGATCCCCGATTAAGATGAAGTTTTCCCGGCTGACGTATATTGCGTTTTTTGCGGCAGTAATTCTTCGTCTGATCGTCCTCTTTTCTTCCAGGCCCTATGTGTACGGGGGAGATTCTTACTCTTATATTGCACTATCGACAGAGATTAGCACAAACCATTACCTGATTCCTTTTACCAACCTGATCCATTATCCTAGTTCTGAATATATCTTCCCGCCAGTGATTCCATATTTTCTTTCATTTTTCGCCCCATTCATGAGCATCTTCGGGTTGCTTGTGCTTCTCACTTCCATGGACATTCTACTTGGGAGCATACCGGTATTTCTTGTGACATCTGTTGCCGGTAAACTTGGAGGGAGAAATTCAGGGATCGTGAGCGGATTCGTATACGGGACATTCCCGGCTTTCATATATCTGGAAACATGGGGAGATACTGCCCAGCTGCTTGGGATTGTGCTGATTCTTCTTCTCGTCCTTATGATAATTCGGATACTTGATAATCAAGAGCCTTCAACATTCTCGGTGTTAGCCATTTTTATACTTGTGATCATGGCATTCAGCCATGATCTGTCCTTCTTCTTTTCACTTTTCTTTATATTTATTTCTATCATTGCAGCTGCAATCTCGAATGCACGTTCAGGCGAAAAAACCAAGGTAGTTCGTTATCTGATCCTGATACTTGTTGCAGGCGGGATGATAGGTTCTACATGGTATTTGCTCCATCCATCATGGATAGCGTTTCTGTTAGGGGGCTTTTTCTCGGGCAGCTCTGCCGTCACTGAGAATGCAGGGATCATTTCATCGTCTATAGCACCTCTATTTGCTGTGCCATATGGATACAATTTCCTGTCATTCGCATTCTTCGGTCTTCTTTTGATTTCATGGATATACATACATCTAGCAGGATGGACCAAGAACAGGATACTTATAGATGCACTGCTGGGAGCATCACTTATATCCGCAATTGTTTTCATGTCAAACCCAGTCTTGCTTTCAAGGTTTCTTTATTTTACTTCGGTCGCTTACTGCTTGGCTGGATCTATCCTTCTGGCCGATCTCCTATCGTACAAAGGAAGGATCACTCCAATTCTCGTTAAAAGAATGCAGTTTGTCGCAAAGATTGCAGTTGTTCTGATAATAGCAATGTACCTTTCCTTTTCGGTCACGCTCAATGCCACGGCACATTCATACTATGCCGACGGTGGCGGCTCAGGTAACACTTTTACACAGAACGTCATGCTTTCCGATTGGATTGCAACACATGATAATGGAGAGGCCGTCGCTGCGCCTCAACAGATAGGTTTCATGATCATGGCATATGCGAAGGTACCCGTCCTGGTAAGCGAAAATAGTACACTCCTGACTCAGCAGGCGGAAGTTTTGGAGAGCGAGGCTGCATCTCAACTGATAAACTTGCCCAACAATGTTTCCCTGGTTATGGCGATCTCGACTGAATACTCGATAAGTTATGTGGTTTCGAACTCACACAATTCCTCATTTATTTTTAAACCGGTTTTTTCAAATAGTTTTTATACTGTTTACAGGATCACGATTTAAGTGAAGTGAAGGTCCAAAATGTCCTTCGCGGCCCGTAAGCGATGGACGCTTGAACAATAAAAGGAGGTTTAGGTTGACGAATAAGGAGTCACCCTCGAAAGAAGGGTTTTTTTTAAACCTGAGGGTCAGGAGACTGCTATACCTGATATACGGCATATTTTTCATAAATTATGCCTTCATAGCGTGGGGTCTCGTAGGTTATCTGGACCTGATTGCTCTATCACTAATTTGGGTTATTCTAATACTTGCCTTCATATTCATTCTATATTCAGTGTATGTGGGCGATGACTCCAAATATGTCAAATATCTTTCATTTGCAGCTTTTGCGCTTTCCTTTGCATTATTCATAGACATAATGATCAGATTCGCTCCTGCTTATGGGACGGATGAGATTGCAATAGACACTTATGCAAGCTATCTTTTCTTGCATGGTAAAGATCCATATATTAACGCAAACATGATCAATGTTTTCTCAGTTACTGGCTTTCCCCAGAGCCTTATTACACCACTTCTCCGCGGTGGTTCTGTGCAGTTCCTGATATATCCAGGGCTAGCCGTCCTTTTATTTATCCCGACTGTGCTTCTGCATATCCCAAGTTATTCTGTACTGCTCTTCTTCAACCTGCTTGCTTTTGTTGTTGTTTACCAGTATTACAGGAAAACACAGTTTACGTTCGCAGCCCCGGCTCTTGCTGTAGCCATGATAGTTAACATGGAATATGCGGTTTTTTCAATCAGCGGTGTTACTGATATTGTATGGGTTACGTTTGTTGCTATCGCCTATTTTTTCAGAAAGAAACCTTGGATATCTGGTCTGATGTTTGGCTTAGCGGTTTCCTTCAAGCAGACTCCACTTTTGATTCTTCCATTCTTTCTATTCTTCCTATACAACGAGAATGATCTCAAGAAAGACTCCATCTACAAGTTCCTGATAGCAGGAATTTTAGCATTTGCTGTGACAAATGCACCCTTCATTATTGCAAATGCATATGCATGGGCAGTCAATATTACGGAGATTGCATTCCAGCCGATTATTGGCGTGGGGATAGGCCCGTCCATCACTTCCTTTGCGGGTTTCTTATATATTCCATCTGCTGTCTTCACCATTATCTCGGTTTCGCTGCTTTTCGTTTTCTTCGTATTATACGTGGAGAACTATTCCAGGCTCAGGTTTGCATTCTTCACTTTTCCAATAGTGGTCTTTCTTTTTAATTTCCGGGTGCTTGAGAACTACCTTATTTTCTGGCCATTTCTCATATTCCTAGTGCTTCCTGATATAAGCAGGAGTATGCAGTCCAGGAATGTAACTCAAAATAGAACCAGGTTTGCCCTGTTCGCAAGACTTACGGGTGGCAGAAAGATAGCTGCTATTATCCTGGTTCTCCTAATAGCCGGAGGAGGTGCAGCTTCTGCAGGATATGAAATCTCGCACTATAGTCCACACGCACCATTCTCCATAATGAACGTAACTGGCGGGGCAAATCCGCTTAATGCTCCCGGCGATATCACCATGCTTACGCTTTCAATGAATTATACTCCCGTTGAAGGTGCAAGCCTTAATGCCACCTTGCTCTACAGAATTTTTCCAAATGCTCAGCTAAATAATGTCAATTCTCTTCTGTGGTCGTCTTCAGCATATCTAAGGCCTGGCATAAACAATATATCAATATATCCAGACACGGCAAGCGATTTCCTGTCACAGAATACTTCGTTCAGGATAGAGGCGTATTATGGCAATTATTCATCCTTCTATACAGTATCGAAGCCCATTCCTGTCAATAATAACGTACCGTTTGCAGATCCATCATTGATATACCCCATGTATTCGGGTTCCCAACCCTTCCCCGGATGGTCTGTGAAGCTCACTGGATCCTATGTATACTCTTACCGGTACCTGCCCGATGGGATAAACTTCACACTTACAAAGGATCTAGCACCAAGTTCCAAAAAAGATTATATCTACATGACTTCAAACATCAATTTTACATATCTTGCCTCAGCGGGAGCGGTGTATTCATATAATTATTCAGGCGATTATACAACGCTTAATCTTACTGCAGGCGTTTCAAATTTTTCTTTTTCCACCTTTTCCGGAGTGCTGCTCTCTTTTGATAACGGATACGAGAATTACTGGATTGGTTATTCAAAGGTGATCAACGGAACTTATTTCAGGATGATAAACAGGACAACAATGATGGAAGTATCAAACCAAAATATCATTAACTTCCGTACTTTAATGGACAACCTGAATAAATACAACTGGAGCTATGATAATTCAATGTTTTCATTTGTGGTTGGAACTTCCGGTAACGCTGGAAATATTACTGGACAATTTTATAACACGTCATTATACATCGGTTCCGGTGGTTCGCCGGCTTTCACAGCCACTGCACTGTCAAACGCATCTCAATATTTTGATACATCGTCTCTCATGGAAGATAAACGATGGTAGAGCTCTCCCTCGAGATTCCGACTTATAACGAGGCTGGAAACCTTCCTGTTCTAATAGAGAGACTTGAGGGGCTGAACCTGGATCTTGAAATCATCATCATTGATGATAATTCACCAGATGGCACTTATGAAGTTGCACAGGATCTTGCCGAAAAGTATCATAATATCAAGACACTGAAGAGACCAGGAAAACTCGGTCTTGCCTCTGCAATATCTGACGGGCTAAAACTTGCTTCCGGTAACTATGTTGCGGTTATGGATGCAGACCTGCAGCACCCTCCTGAAACATTGATAAAAATGTTTGAGGAAGCAAAGAAAGGAAATGATATAATCATTGCTTCCAGATATACTGACAAGGGAGGAATTGAAAAATTCGGGCTTTTCAGAAGGCTGACTTCAAAGGGTGCGACTTTCCTTACCCATGCGCTCCTTAGAGAGACGCGAAGCATAAAGGATCCGATGTCCGGATTCTTCATTTTCAGGAGGAATATACTAGACGGAAAGAGGATAGAATCAAGCGGATACAAGGTCCTCCTTGAAGTTCTGGTAAAAAGCGGAAGCGGCACTAAGGTATCCGAGATACCTTACGTTTTCGGAAAGCGCACACTGGGTGAAAGCAAGCTTACTGTTGGCGAGAACCTCAAGTTTATCAGCCTTCTGCTGATGCTATCCCATTATCGTCCGGTCAAGTTCATCACGGTCGGCGCATCTGGAATACTGGTCAACGAGGGACTGCTTTTCTTTCTTCATGCATACGCTGCAATGTCGCTGCTCTTTTCAGGCATGATATCTATAGAGACGTCGATACTGTCAAATTTCTTGCTGAACCACTTCTGGACTTTCAGGGACAGGAGCTTGGGGGGATGGGGCAGAGGTGTCTTGAAGTATAACCTTGTCGCATTGCCGGGGGCAATAATCAATCTACTGACTCTGCTGAAGCTTTCAGCGTTTACGCATTATCTCATTGCAAATATCATCGGTATCATACTTGCATTCGCCGTCAACTACCTGGGGAGCGAGATGATTGTCTGGGGAAGAGGGAAGAGGAGACAGTAATTTGTTAGGAGGGTTAGCTGCCTTTGCCAGGAACAACTGGGCCAGGTTCATCAAGTTTCTCTCAACAGGATTAATCGCATTTCTCTTTTCAGAACTCGTCATATATATTGGCCTTGTTATAGCAGGAAAAGCGAACATAGTTCCAATAGACGTTGTGGCAGCCGCGACAAGTATCGCTTTGGGTTTCTTACTCAACGATGCCTGGACCACTAGAAACGCTGGTTATCATCCAAAGGGCACAAAGATCACTGTTTTTAGATTGATCGCATATGAGGGCGTATACGCACTTGGAAATGTAATAGCGTTATCCATACAACTCTTCCTGCTTTATGAGTACCAGGTAAACCCTCTTCTTGGAAACCTTGTAGGGGCAATAATTGCAACACCATTCAATTACCTAGTTACAATGAAACTAATCTGGAGAATAAAGCTACTTCAGGAAGCGTAAAGATAAAGAAAAATATCATTGGACAGACAATAGGGTATCTATATCATGACTTTTCCATGCGGCACTCATATCTGACAAGTAGCGGCGCATTTCTGCCGGTACCGTGAGCATTGGTTTCATGTTTATTCCATCAAGCCGCATGTAGTCCTTAAGCACAAGCGACTCGAGTATCTTGTCCATCAGCATTACGAAGTTGTTATGTTCATGAACCACGGGAGCAACGCGGGAGCTTCGGGCAAAGAAGAATGCTATTCTCGCGATAAAGCTCAGCAAAATATCAGGGCCTGATCCAGCAGGGTTCAGTTCAATTATATCAGAACGCCTGTAGTTGCAGGCAAGAATCTGGTCTCTCTGCGCCCTTCCCAGCTTCATTCCAGAAACGGAGAGCCTGTTCTTGAGTTCTGGCTTTTCTGAAAAAAGAGGGATCCCCTGCCTTACAAGCATAGTTGAACCCAGGATTGGATATGCGATCAGGTTTGCTGTCGAGTAAACCCTTGCAAGAAGATCAATGTCCTCGGCGTACCTGAGATCTCGGTAACCGCCTGCATGGACAAACAGTTCTCGTGGGAATACTATAAGATCAGACACCAGAACCGCCTTTTCGCCCGATCTGATAAAACTGGCTATTATGTCGGCAAATTCAATGCTGTATGTAAACGAAGAATCAAAAAATACCAGATATTTTCCGGATGACAGGTTAGTTGCAATTCTCTTTGCCATTCCCTGGTTAGTTGTCCTGACCCTCACGATCGTGAGGTCCTCAATCTTCCTCTCTAAATCAGAGAATAGCATGGAATCATACTTTCCATTCTCCTTTCCTGCGATGATGATCTCAAATTTATGACCTATTTCTTCCCCTATATCGTCTATTTTAAGCAAGTTCTTTTCTAAGTCCCTTATGGAATAGAGATCGGTTGCTATGAAAGATACAGTCATCTCTTCAGGGTTGCCACTGACTTTCTCGTACTGCGACTGATTAAGAAAAGCCAGTGCATCTTTCATTGCTTACCTATCAAAGTTCAACGTATAAAGATTATTATTTCACTCGAATGGCACTTAAATCAGGTCTCAAACGAAAATAGTGGCTGATCTGATCCGCCAATCTCTATCTAAATTGATTGCATATGGACTCTGTGCTGTTCTTCAGGAAACTAATATTACAGTTGCAGAACGCAGTCTCCTGCCTAGGAATTATATCCAGGTCCAATTTGAGCGAAACGTAGCGATGTCTAAATATCGGTTTGTAATAAGTAATTATGAATCCTCTTATGGTAAAGGTCATCATCATGAGCATCATTGCCGTTTCTGGAGGAGTGGCTGGTATCTCTGCTTTTAAATATTATAGTTCATCCCAGACCGCGTACAATATTGACCAGTTTATACCTGCAAATTCCACATTTGTAGCTCACGTCTCCACCGGATCAACATCCGCAATAGTATTCTCAGCAAACAATTCCATCGGTGTTTCGCTTACCATGAGCTATAGCTCTTTTGTGGGACAGCTTAACAAGACCTCCAATTCGACTGTGAGGCAGCCTATGAATATCTCATATGTTGGATCTTATGATGGCTTCATGATATATGAGACAAACGGGCTCAACCTTCTTTCCCTGCTTGCTAGCCAGCTTAATCTAACAACAAACGTTACGACCTATGCTAACAACCTGTCATTGACTTCACTGCTTCCTTCAAATTATACAACAATATACATAACGCCAATCGGGTTCAGCGGAGTTCTGCTTGGAATGCCAGCCGGCGTATATGCAGCCATAGCCGCTGGATCTTCAGGACACAACTTTGCATATAGCAAATATATTGACCAGAGTGCAAATCTCTCATTCTACTTTAACGGATCAACGCCCATACTTTCGACCATCACGGCCAATATCACATATAGCCAGTCAGGAAATATTACGCTCAATGCTTACGTGAACTTCACTTCTCCGGTATATGAATCCGCATTTATTGCTTCGGCAGCGCTGATTTTTGATCAGATGAATGCTTCATTCACATATCATGCTTACAATACGCTTATTGAATTTACTGCGTCCTTTGCAGGTTCAGGGTTTACAAACCTGACGCAGGCCATGAAGATACCGTGAAACAATGGCGTCAGGATCGATTTCGGTTGTTTATTCCCATTATCTGAAGAATTACTATAGATCCAGAAGCTTCTATCTGATGCTCTTTCTGGACCTTTTGATCCTTGGGCTGTTCACATATTTTTCATTCAAGTACCAGAACAAACTGCCTGCATTTTTCAGCGCTTTCCAGGGTTCATCCACCAGCAAGGTTGTTTCACCCGCATTGGTGAAAAGTGCATTTAATTACATCTGGGAATTTGTCTTGCAGCTTCTTCCAGTCTTTGCGGCAGTGTTCTTCGGGTCTCCAGCACTTTCATCCGAAATAGAGAGCAGAACCGCCTTCAATGTTTTTCCGTTGCCGGTAAGCAGGTTTGTCCTTCACCTTGGCAAGTTTTTTGCGGCACTGACTGTAACCGCTGTTGTTCTAGGCATATTCGCACTTGGACAGTTCATTAACTTTCTCCTTATATATCATGAATTAGAGGTTTCGACATTTTACATATCAATCTTGCTATCGATAGTTCTTGCTTTCTCCATTCTTTCAATCACGTTTCTTGTGAGCTCAATTTTCAACAAGAATCTTTATGCCTACATTACCGTCTTTCTGCTCTATTTTCTGATATTCAATGCTATAAATATTGTTTTCGAATTTCTTTACGGGTACACGCCGATTTATCTTCTGAGTAATGCTGCCTCTATTGTCTACAGGGTTTACATTAATTTCGATCCTTTCTCTTTCACCATAGGCACAGGGAGCATATCTCCTGCACCCAACAGCTCCATAATCCTGGACACATCCATAATGATGTTATATGCTCTCGTAACGCTTGCTTTTTCCCTTATTATATTTGACAGGAGGGAAGTCAAGTGAGCAGGATCGCATTTGAGGGCATCTTCAAGTCTTTTTCAGACATACAGGCACTAAGTGATGTAACTTTTGAGGTTTCAGATGGGAGCAGCACGGGCATTCTTGGCCCAAACGGATCTGGAAAGACAACACTGATGAAGATTCTGACAGGGCTTCTGAGACCAGACTCTGGGAAAGCCATGGTAAACGACATATCTGTCGGGACCAATCCAAAGGAGGCAATGCAGCACGTTGGATCATTGATTGAACAGCCCGAATTCTACACTTATCTGAGTGGATATGAGACGCTAGAATTTGCATGCAGGATACGCGGATTGGGAAAACAGGAGACCAGGACCGAAATTGCAAGGGTCTCCCAAATGACAGGATGCTATGATTACCTTCACAGAAGAACAGGCGGATATTCAAGAGGAATGAAGCAGAGGCTTGGGTTGTCGATTGCATTAGCAGGCGACCCAGAAATACTGGTGCTTGATGAACCGACCTTCGGACTGGACCCAAAAGGCATGAAGGAACTTGGGGATCTTATCCTAGAAATGAGGAGGACAAAGACTATTTTGTTTTCCACTCACCTGCTCAATGAAGCACGTACTTTATGCGACAGGATCATAATAATGGAAAGCGGACGGATGAAATATGACTCAAAAGATGATCCTTCCATGAGGATACTAAGAATAAAGATTGACGGGAGAATAAATAACATTCCAGAACTGTCGATATTCGGTTCATATTCCTTCACTGCTGATAGTATCCTGATCAACAAGAAGGATAAGGTAAATAATTCAGATATCATAGAAATGCTCGTCTCAAATGGCATAAAGATCGACAAGGTCGAGGATTTCGACACCCTGAGTGCCAAGTATTTGTCGGTGGTTGAAAAAGGCAGCTGACGCTTTGCATTATGGAATATCAAGCATTTCCCCAAGATGAAGGGCTCCTCACAATATATGGGATTAAATATAACAGATTAATTGCAGGAATATGGATTTGAGTCCAGGGGAGATCAGGGTTCTTGGCTATCTTAAGAGAAACCAGGATCGAAAAACAAGGGAATCCGATATAAAAATTGATGATATGAATACGAGAGAGATTTCCAGCTCTGTCTCATGGCTTGAAACAAAAGGTTATGTTAAGACTTCCCGTCTGACAGCCTCTACCTGGAAACTTGGATCTGAAGGTACAAAATATCTGGAGGATGGTTTACCTGAATTAAGGGCCATCAAGCTCATGATTGATCAGGGAAGCATTTCGCTGAAGGATTTGTCTGCAAAAATTGGCCCAGACGAGATGAAGATAGCCCTTGCTCAGCTTGCCAAGTTTGGTATCAGGCCTTCAGCTGGTTCCTTGTCTGCACCACCCAATGGCGCCGATGTTCTATCTAAAATAGAAGAAAGGCAATCCTTACTTGGAAAGCTGAAGGATGGTCTTAGTGATTTCTCGTTGATTTCTGATTTTCGCGGAAGAGAGAACGTGATACAAGAAATTAAAAGCAATGAGCGTACGGTAGAGCTCACAGACATGGGCCTAAAGTTGCAGTTGGAGCAGGGGCAGAAAGATCTTCTGGGCGAAGTTACAACAGAAATGCTTCTTTCCAGATCCTGGCAAGGGAAGGACTTCAGGAAATATGATCTTAATGCTCATGTTGAGAAAACGTATACAGCATATGTGCATCCCCTTACGTCCTTGATCCAGAAGATCAGGAAGATCTTCCTTGGAATGGGATTTACTGAAATGCCCGGCCACTACATAGAATACACAGGATGGAACATGGATGCTCTTTTCATACCGCAGGATCACCCTGCGCGCGAAATGCAGGACACTTTTTACCTCAAATCTGATACTAAACCGGAGTTTGAGCATCCAGAAATTTTGAAATCAGTTGCGAGGGTTCACGAAAAGGGCGTTAAATCGTATCCTGGCTGGGGATATAAATTCAACATGGATGAGGCGCACCGGCTGGTTCTAAGGACTCATACTACAGTCTCCACGATAAGATCGCTTTATGAAAATCCAGAACCACCGGTGGCTGTATTTTCAGTGGAGAGGGTTTTCAGGCATGAGAGCGTTGACTGGAAACATCTGGCCGAACTTCACCAGGTCGAGGGAGCAGTATATGCAAAGGATGCAAATCTATCCACTTTGAAAGGACTGATGAGACATTTCTATCATGAACTGGGGTTCGATGACCTTGACTTTATTCCTTCATATTACCCTTACACTGAGCCAAGCATGGATGTTGTGGCAACGTTTAACGGAAAGGAGATAGAACTCGGCGGGTCTGGTATTTTCCGACCAGAGGTTACAATCCCGGCCGGTCTCAAATATCCAGTCATTGCCTGGGGGCTCGGACTTGAAAGACTTGCCATGTTCCTATACGATCTCAAGGACATACGAGATATTTATAACAGCGACATCGAATGGTTAAGGCATTTTCAGGCCAAAATGTAAATATTAAACTTTGTATCGAATGCACTCCACCTTATCATTCTGTCGAGATGCTATGCCATTTCCTGAGCCAGTCAAGATATTCGGCAATTATACGGGAAAGCTCCATTCCCTTCTGCGTAAGAGAATATTCTGTCCTTGGCGGGGTTGATGGAATGACCAGACGGTTTGCGATACCTTCAGAGACCAGCCTTTTAAGCACTGAGGAGAGCGTGTTAGAACTCAGCTTCCTCAATTTACGTTTCAATTCATTGAATCTATGAATTCCTCCATCAGACAGCAGAGCGACTATTTCAGAATAATAGAAGTCAAGCGATGTAAAGTAATCCTCAAGATTTGGATCAGGAAATTCCTGATATATGGTCAATGCGGTCATGTCTGCTTCACCAGGTCACCGACGTACTACTTCTTAATATATAAACTCTCATGTATATCTATTCCGGATAAGCATGAAACCACTATTGGAAATGCAGAAAGATCTTACAGAGGCGGTTGAGAAGATCAGCAAAAGCGTAGTTGTGATAAGCAGTCTTCAGATCAGGTCTGATCGTTACGGCGACATGATACCGATGGAAGGCAATGGAACCGGGATCCTTATCGGGCACAGCGGATATGTTGTGACCAATAATCATGTTGTTGCAAATGGACACCGCCTTAATGTAACGCTAAGCGACGGAAGAACGTTTGAAGGCAAGGTTATCGGATCAGACCCGGTTACTGATGTTGCTCTCCTCAGGATAAAAGCTTGGGATCTGCCAGTAGCAGAACTTGGAGATTCGGAGGAGATCAAGGTGGGACAGATAGTTCTGGCAGTTGGGAACGCACTTGGGCTGCCAGGCTCACCAACGGTTTCGATGGGAGTTGTGAGTGCCCTTGGAAGACCGTTGCCATGGTCCGATTTCATTTTCGAAGGGCTGATCCAGACGGATGCGGCTATAAACCCAGGAAACAGCGGTGGACCATTATGCTCAATTGAGGGCAAGGTTCTTGGCATAAATACTGCAATGGTACCTTTTGCACAGGGTGTCGGCTTTGCAATCCCTATAGATACTGTTAAAAGAGTGATGCAGCAAATCCTCGAGCATGGAAGGGTTGTACGGGCATATCTGGGAATATCTGGCATATCCGTTGACAAACAGATCGCTCGCAGGTTCGAAACCGACGCAGAAGATGGCGTCCTGGTTGCAAAGATTTCCAGGAATGGACCCGCGTATGCCGGAGGTATAAGGGTAGGCGACGTCATTCACGAGATCGGTGGCAATAAGGTTACAAACATGAAGGATTTGCTTAAAGCACTCTCTTCTGAGGGGATAGGTACTGAGGTAAAGGTGAAACATTCAAGGAATGGCGAGATGATAGTATCCAATATCTTGCTTGCAGAAACACCGGAGGAATATCTTCAGATCCAGAGGTGATACTCTGGACCATAATTTTTTAAATAGTGCCAAGTTCAAAAAGCACTTTGATTAGTGCTTAAACACTTAATATATATCAACGCGTGTCATATCTGCTTTGTATGAAAGTCAGCCCCAGTGTTGAGCGCATAGACGGAACCATGGCGAACGCTTATACTTTCACTGTGGGTGGAAGGGTAATTCTGGTTGACGCCGGGACAAGAGGTTCCGGAAAGAAAATTATCAATTACTTCAGATCAAAGGGTACCAAGCCTGAGATTGTATTGATAACTCACTATCATCCAGATCACATTGGAGGGCTTAAGCAGATCAGTGACGCATTTTCTCCAAAAATATACATGCCTGACCGGGAGGTTGATGTAGCCACGGGATTAGCAAAAATTAAACCCGCACCGACGTTTATGAGCAGACTTGTCGCAAAACTTATGCGCATAGATCCTGTCAAATCAGTCGAACCTGTTTCCTCTCTCTCGCTTGACGGATTGGAAGTCATAGAGACCCCAGGACATACACCGGGAAGCACCTCATACTTTCTGAAGGGAGACAATGTCCTTTTTGTTGGCGATGCACTGGTCAACTCAAAGGGATCACTCACAATCAATAAGGGATTCACGCTGGACATGGACCGGGCAAAGCAATCAAAGCAAATTATTCTTGATCATGAAGCGGAGATCATTTTATCCGGTCATGGCGATCCTTTCAAGAAGAGTTCTTAACTTAGCAGTCAGATAAATGGATTCGGAATTTTCTGAGATCTTAAAGGCTGGTCTGTTGTAAGTACATATAGGGATGATGGTTCCCTCTTTTCGAAATCGACTATGCTGTATTGAAGAGAGAATAACCTTACCAGGATTGAGGAGAGCCTCTTCTTTATCTCCACTGCCGCCTGCATATCGTTGCTCATTATTTTTGAAAAATCATATGGTATCGATACCTTAACCGTTTTTGGAGTAGAACTTGTTACCTCATCGATAACTGGTTGTGAATCAGCATCGGATGAGTCGATTGTAATCGCATCCACTGTATATGCAGGTAACTTCTGGTCCTTTATCCACCACTCAGCAACGAGCCTGTCTGTCGGTATGCCGGCATTCAATGAATCTTCCATGGTACCGTAAAAATTAGGGATAAGCGTGCGAGATATCGCACCGAGTTTCTTCATGTTGAAGTGTGCATTCAGCGACCTGATTGGATCAAAAGTCCACGCTATGAGGTCATAACCATTTTCAAGTGCCCATTTCTTCTGGTAAAGTTTCAGCTGGTATCCTATTCCGGAATACTTCTTGTTCTCCACTATTCCCGTCATATGCGAATAAAGATACGTCTTCCCCCTGCGGTATCCTGGGAAGCTAAATTGCATTCCAACCATCTCCTCGCCATCATATGCAGCTGCCACAAGACCACCATGAAAACGCATTGCATTGATTGTATCCTTGAATGCGGCCGCGAGGTTTGGCATTCCCCAAGCTGAAGAGATCACGGGCAATATTTTCTTGATCTCATCTGGGTCACTGATCTTACCGATTGAAAGCACTATCCAGGATATAACGGGGAGATAAATTATTATGCTGCTTCCTGAATCTTCATGTAAATTATAGTTCTGGTTTCATCAGGATTGGTTTCTGCTTTTCTGTGGAAAGGATTTCGGCCGGTTCAAGTTCCTGGGAGTTCAAGCAGATGCTTTGCAAGCTCCCCAGGCCTTGTAACCATTGGATAATGACCTGTTTCCATAATACGGTATGGACCCTCGAGCTTTCCCCACTTTCCCTGGATTATTTCGTCGACAGGATCGCCGGACAGAGTGCAGAATATGTAAGCAGTTCTGACAAGGTTCGGTGGCCGCGAGAGCTTTATTGGATCGGTAGCAAGCTTAACGGGCCATGGAGTACATTTGTCGAACATCCATTTCCTGTTCTTGCCTACCACGTCCTTCCCAATGTTCCGAAGAATCTTTTCTGAGAATTGTAAAGTGAATGATCCTTTTGGCATTGGCCCGAATTCGGATTCTATATCGAAAGACCCCTGCGGTTCAGATGTATTATCCGGCCTGAAGCTGTCCAGGTAAACAACCTGTCTAATCCTCTCTGGTATCCGGTCGGCAACAGCAGCAGCGACCTTGCCAGCAAAGCTATGCCCAACCAACAGAATATCATTCAAATCGTTAAATCTCACTACGTTGAGGACATCCTGAATTGCAGTTTCCATTCCTATTTCCGGGGACGCAAGATGGACCCGTTCCCCCATTCCAGTTAGCGTTATGGGAAAAACTTTGTGACCCTTTTCTGATATGAGTGGTTCCACATCCCTCCAGACCCAGCCTCCAAGCCATGCCCCCGGTATTAGCACATAATTGAACATCTAATGCCCTAGTCACTTGGTTGATTTAACACTTCTTATACGCCTGAATTGAGTCCGCTATATAAAGACCTCCCAGAATTTTAGTATGGGTGTCGCCAAATTTTAAATAGAATTGTATGATTAAAAAGGGTGACATCGAAACTTTCCTACAATCTTGTAAAATTGCCCTTAATAACACCATTTACAACCAGCTTTGGCACTCAGCTGGACAGGGTTGCCTATGTTTTTACGCTTGAAAACGAGGGCATTACAGCCTACTCCGAATCAACGACTGATGTTGATCCTTTCTACAGCTATGAAGACAACATAACAGCAATGCATATGATCAAGGACTATTTCTCGAAAGAGATATCTGACCTGCCGACCCCAGCTGCATTCATGGAGCGCGTCGAGCACATAAAAGGTCATAACATGGCGAAAGCAGCCCTAGAGATGCTCCTGTGGGATTACCATTCCAAGTCAAGCGGTATTTCGCTTCATAAGTATCTGGGCAAGTCCAAGGGCTACGCCGATGTTGGAATCTCCATTGGAATGCTTGAAGATGATAAGCTTGTTCCGACGATCATGAATGCCGTGAACAAGGGATACAAACGCATAAAGCTGAAGATATCCAGAGGCAAAGAGGCAAGAATACTTTCGGCAGCAAGACTCTCCTTCCCGGACATAGTGTTGAGCACAGATGCGAACTGTGATTACAGACTGGAAGATCTTGAAATGCTCAAGTCGCTAGATCAATACAATCTTGCTTACCTGGAGCAACCCCTGGGACATGATGACATAGTGGATCATGCTTCCCTTCGGCAGTCTATGTCCACTCCTCTCTGCCTCGATGAGGCAATAACCTCTCCGGATCTTGCGAGAGAAGCTTTCCAGATTGACGCAGTTGATATTGTGAACATAAAGCCAGGCAGGGTTGGAGGTCTGCTTAATTCCCTTAAGATTGCGGAAATAGTGCACAATTACGGCGGGCACTGCTGGGTGGGCGGTATGCTTGAAACTGGTGTGGGAAGAGCATTCAACATAGCGCTTGCGTCCAACCAGCTGGTAGACTTGCCGGGTGATACTTCACCTAATGAGAAGTATTTCTCAAAGGACATTGTCAGGAATGTCTTCAAGATGGAGAAGGGCACAATTTCACCTTTTGAGTCACCCGGAATAGGAGTTATTGTTGATACAGAATATCTCTCCATGATGAGCACCGCTAAGGGAGAAATTCCGATCTGATATGCCCCCTGATCTGATATCCGATTTTTCTGCATTCCTGGAGAGGGAGAAAAGTTCGATCCTGAATGACTTGAGGACGCTCGTTGAAAGCGAATCACCTTCTACCAATGAGGGCCTTTTATCAAAAACCGCGGATATCCTAAAAGAAATGATTTCCAGGATCACTGGCCTTACGGCCGGGTTTGAAATAAGGAATGGAAAGCAGGTTCTGTCCGCGACCCTTGGAAAGGATCTCGAAAGAAGTATTCTCATTCTCTGCCATTATGACACCGTCTGGCCCGAAGGCACAATTTCAAGGCTGCCATTCCAGATCAAAGGAGATATTTGCACAGGTCCTGGCGTCTTTGATATGAAATCAGGCATACTGATGTCGCTTTACGCCCTCAAGTTCCTTCGCACATATTCGCTGAAGCGATCCGTTACTGTCCTCATAACGCCAGACGAAGAGGTTGGAAGCGAGACATCAAGGGATCTGATTCTGCGTTATGCAAAAAAAGCTGAGGCTGTTCTTGTGCTGGAATCTTCAGAAAAGGGCATGCTCAAGGTTGGAAGAAAAGGCGTAGGAACATTCAGTGTCCAGGCATTAGGACGGGCTTCTCATGCCGGGCTTAACCCTGAGGCGGGAATTAATGCTATCAGCGAAATATCCCGGCTCGTTATTGATGTTGAAAATTTTGCCAATTTAGGCAAGGGAACAACTGTCAACGTCGGTATTATCAGAGGCGGTACCAGGACCAATGTTGTACCGGAAAACGCAGAGATAGAAATCGACGTTAGGGTCAAAACTGAGCAGGAATCGAAGAGGATTGATGCTGCTTTTCATGATCTTAAGCCGCATGATAACAGGATACATCTTACGGTAACAGGTGGAATAGAAAGACCGCCCATGGAGAGAAACAGGAGAAACGACGATCTCTTCCAAAAAGTCCAGCATATAGGCAGAAAAGTTGGATTTGATCTTGAGGCTTGCGAGGTTGGTGGCGCAAGCGACGGCAACTTTGTATCAGCCGAGGGGGTTCCAGTAATTGACGGCATGGGAGCTGTAGGGGAAGGAGCTCATTCTTTGTCGGAGAAAATTGAGATTTCTTCTACACTGAACCGAATTTTACTGGTTGCAGCAGCTCTCCTTTATATATAGTGGACAATGTTTTTTAATCATCACACATACCGTAGTTATGGGGAAAAGGCATTCCGTTGAGGATTATATCAAACTTAGAACATTAACAGGCATGGATGTTTCTGAATCTGCTGGCTTGATATCTATAATATCAGGATCCATTACACACGAAAAGGAAAAGGTACGAGATTCCGCTATAATATTGCTTGATGCTTCTTCTGGGAAGGAAATTAGAAGAATATCTGAACCGGGGTTCGATATAACAAGCGCTAAGGTAAACGAGAATGGATCAAAGATAGCCTTTTTGTCAACCGACCACAAAAAACATCATCTCACGATAAAGAACATTTCGACGGGGTTAGAAGAGAAGCTCCTGCTGGATGGTGAGGCACATGGACTGGAATGGAACCATGATGAAAGCATATTTCTCTTGATGACAGATCCAATATCTCAGGAAACTAGAGACAGACAGGAGAAAGGCGACGATTATATCAATTACGAGATCGATGACAGATTTTGGTCTCTCTATCTGTATTCCCCAGGTCAAGGTTTCCGGAAGGTAACCGAAAATATACAGATTTGGGAATTCGCCATAATGCAATCAAAAGTTGTTGTGGTTGCATCAGACAATACATCAGAAGGATCATGGTATCGTTCAAAGTTGATGCTCGTAGATATAGAACAGCACAAGGTAGATGTGCTCTATGATCCTTTATGGAGAGCCGTTGCTAGGCCCAGGATTTCTCCAAACTCAAAGAAAGTGGTATTTCTTGAATCCCTCATGAGTGATTTCGGTGTATTTTCGGGCGACGTGATTGAACTAGATCTTGAATCGAGGAAAAGCAGAAATCTTACCAAGAATCAAGAAAGAAGCTATTTTGACATGCACTGGAATGGCGAGGATCTTTACTTGCTGTGGGGCAAGGAGTGTGAAACTGGCATTGCTCGATATTCTAAAAATGCCTTTGCCGACATTTGGAGATCCCTCGGTACTGTTATGCCTGTGTTTGCCCCGGAATTCAGGTTGATAGGAAACAGTTTCGTATTTTCCTACCAGGATGCTGATCATGCTTCTGAGGTGAGTATTGCAGACGCGGAAGGAAGACTATCCCGTATCACAAGAGAGAATAGCGCAGCCATGGAATGCAATCCGCTACCTGCAGAGGTGGTGAAGTGGAAATCTTCAGATGGCATGGAGATCTACGGCGTCTTCCGTTCGGCCGGGAATGATTGCCCTGTTGTTGTTGATGTACATGGAGGGCCGACTTCCTTTTCGCCCGTAACGTTCATGGACCGGATGACAAACCTCATTTCTTCCGGTTTTTCGATATTTTCCCCAAATTACAGGGGAAGCGTTGGGAAAGGAAGGGCATATGCAGAGGCAAACCGTGGTGATATGGGAGGCATGGATTTTGCCGATATACTGACTGGAATGGAATACCTGCGGGAATCTGGAAGGGCAAAAGTTGATAAATGGTTTATTACAGGAGGCTCTTATGGCGGGTTCATGACATCATGGGCCATCACCCAGACCAACAAGTTCTCTTCTGCAGTAGGTCTATTCGGGATATCTGATTGGGTCAGCTTTCATGGTACTACCCATATTGCAGACTGGGATTCCATCCACTATAATGAGTCGCCGTACGCTGGAAAGAAATACGAGAAATTTTCACCGCTGAACTATGTTGATAATGTCAAGACTCCGATTCTGCTTCTCCATGGCATAGAAGATCCCTATGTTCCCTTAGGGCAGTATTTGCAGTATTACCGTGCACTGAAGGATAAGGGGAAGATTGTTCAGATGCTGATGTTCCCTAGGGAAGGGCATGGCTTCTCGGAGACAGAGCATGTGAAAAGAAGCATGAATGAGATATTCAGGTGGTTCACTAAATATTCCTGAGCCACTTTTGTTTATATTTTCGTCATAGGACCGTGGCGGATCTTCTCATCTTGTTGAAGGAAATGCAGCGCTCACCGTCGAAGTAATTTGTATCTTCTATCCTTACGCCACCCTTTCCCTGAATATAGATGCCCGGTTCTATAGTGAAGACTGAATTCTTTATCATGGTCCTGGTATCTGTGCCTACAAGGAATGGTGGTTCATGTACCTGAATCCCCAGACCATGGCCCAGTCTGTGAATAAATTTATCTCCATAACCTGCGTCAGTTATGATTTTTCTGGCCAGACTGTCCATTTCACTGTATTTTGTGGTTCTCCTGGCTTCTTTCCTCACAGTTTCGTTTGCTTCCCTTACCGTTTCGAGGATAGTATGCATTTCTGGGTCCTCCTTCTTCCAGAAAAACGTTCTCGTAGAATCCGAAGAATAACCGCGGTAAGAACCGCCGTAATCGATGACAATCGTGTCGCCGGCTTTCAGCTTTGTATTGTCGGGCGAATGGTGGGGCATTGCCGAGTTGGGACCGAAACTGACAATAGATGGAAATGCAGGACTAGAAAGATCCTCTTCAAAGAAGTTGTTCTCGAGTATTCTGCTGAACTCCTTTTCCGTTATACCAGTCCTAAGTTCTGGCAATGAATTCTTGAGTGCTTTCTCCGACCTAGCGATCGCTTCACCGATGTTGGAAAGTTCAGTATGATCTTTTGTTATCCTCATTTGCTCGAATAGGGGGTCTGCGGACCCGGCTCTTCCCTTGATGTACTTTTCCATCTTTTCATAATGAAAATATGGGACAGATCCTTCGACTGCAACCCTCCCTTTCTTGGATAATACCCTGCTTGCAAGATCGTATGGGTCTTCACCGTCTGACCATGTTTTAATGTCTTTTACTGGTGTTTCCTCGAGGACCTGCTGTTTCATTAAGGCAGGGCAGACTACAACTTGAGAATCCTTGCCAATTATGAAAAGAGCAAGCCTCTCCATGGATTCCGTAATCATCCCTGTTAGGTAGAAAAAATTAGGGCCGGGCGGAACAAGAACATAGTCCACTGAAGCCTTGTCCATTAACGATCTTAGGGTTTTTAACCTGGAATCAAATGTTGTTTTATCTAGGTACATGAAAGGTAATTTTCAGCCAATATATGAGGTTGAGTCCATATCAAACTTGCTCACTATTTTCAATGTAGATCCGTCCCCTCCTTCGAGTGAAAGCAGGATCGGATATTGTTTCCACAGATCTCCCGCACTCATAACAGAAACTGGGTGACCCTTTCCGAACGCTGCTTCCGCAACGTTGTGGGTCATTATTCTTGCCTCTTCTTCATCAATATAACCAACGGAATGAAGATATTCATGCGTTAATATGACATATATGAATGAGTTCATTTCCCTGGTGCTTTTGGTAATATGTCTCATGGCATCCAAAAGTATTTCGTTCATTACAATGTAGTTTCCGCCAATCTGCCAGAAGGCTCCCAGCCCGGTCGGAAGATTGGACAGTGCGAGACCAAGGCCAGCCCGGCTTTTACCCGTTACCTGCTTTACTGTTTTTTTCACAATGCTGAATATGTTATCAAAATCCATTTCATTGTCCAGGGCAGGTTCAAAAGCATTATGGTTCATGGAGCCAATGTTTGCACCGGGTTTCTTACTTGAGGGAAAAAGGCTTTTGATGTGTTTAGAATCAGAGTCATGGGATAGATCTAGAAATGCCATCTTCTAGTCATTGTTATAGTTTATAAAGCATTAAGCCTTTCTTCACCTTTAATGAGCAAGTTGAGTTGTCTATGATGGAAGTGTTTGACAGATTTCTGAATAGCAGCAACTATGACGTACGATCGATGAATAAGTTGACCAATCTTAAAGAGCAGTCCTTTGTCCTTCAAAACCCGACGAATGCTTCGCAAAGTGCATTTGTGATTAACCATGTTATACCTACCGTTATTGGACCTCAGGCATTCTCTTTGCATGGTCAAAATTACGCCATACTGAAAGTCAACTATACCCTGAAAACCAATAACTCTGAAAATATAGTTACTGCTGCTGTTATAAGATCTCCAAATGGGAGTCAAATACTTGATCCTCATGTAGCTGTTCAGATTGATTATTTATCTGCGAGGCTGATAGGCAGATACGGGGAAGTAAATTACATTTATCAGAATTACTTCTATAACACTGTTTCTTTCACAGTGACTAATTCAAACGAAGCATATGCTTATTATATGGTTTTGCAAGCAATCCAGCTTGATGAACTGAGTGTAGCTTACATGGCATCTATTTTGAGATTGCCCCTTTGGGTTTTGACTGCGGGATGGGATGCAGAGGATACCACGGTCATGTTCCAGACATATGAAAAAGCATACAACGCTGATTGGGGGACTGATTATGTTCCAACAGCAGTTCAAAATGATTATCTCTACACATGGTACTTTGGAGTTTTGACAGGAAATGGATGGAGGATACATGTATATCTTGACGGAACAGGATGGGAAAGTGGCCTGATTCCAATGGCATTTAGTCGAATAGATTCAGTCCATCTTTCAAACATTGCACATGCGTTTGTTGATGATTATGGAAACAGGTACGTTTATCTAGGGGCATATCAGTAGGAGTTGATCTATATTTCGATTGCTATAATTTTTATAGCGCTTTGGATTTTGACTTTAGTACCGGGTATTATTTAAGTTATTCTGGAAA
>JAJYZI010000064.1 GCA_021800105.1 Thermoplasmata archaeon | reverse complement strand
TTCTCGGTAAAACGGCTTCTTTGATTCCAATTTCACTTGCTTTTCTCGATATTGATGATATTGGAGCTTCTTGCACAGGTCTTTCCTGAAGATCGACATCAACAATCCGGTGACCAGACAAGTCAGAGTCTGCAAGCACTGGAACATATACATATTCTGTATCCGCAGTTATCTTCTTTTTCTTATCCACTATACCTGATCTGAGGATAGATCTCAGCTCTTTTTCTGCCGACCTCCTTGGAAGTGCAATTGCTTTCATCCCTATCCTGAACTTCAAACCAGATTTGCCTGCGGCTCAAGTAATTTTCTACTTTTTGTAATCCTATATAGGAGAATCGGATTCATTTTATAAACCTGAGAAAAAGCTTAGAATCACCCTTAGGGGTTTGGTGAAACATGCTGATATTGGAACAGTGTAGGAAATACGATTATTAAACCTGCAAGATTCTATCACTGGGAGAAGAAGCTTCTCCAGTCTTCCCAGATATTCGACGGTCATGGAAGGAAGATGAACATAGGCGAGAAGACCCACTCAAAGGATGAGGAGATTGCTGGGCTCAGGGACGTCATGGCTGAGATAACACAGGAAAACCTTGCACTAAAAAAGGTGGTACAGCCATGGAATTCGGCTTGATGGAAAATATGAAAAGGAGTCTAAACAAATTTCACAATCATGAAGAGGGTGAATACTATAGCAAGGTAAGGACTGGAGTACTTGAAGAGGTTGAAAGAACTCTTCAGGTTGTGCTCCTTCACGAACAACGCAGCAAAGATTAGTAAGGGAGCAGATAAAACCGCAACGACGAAAATATAAACTGGAGAATTTTCCCCAAGGAAGTAGGGGATTATTGAAAATACAACCAGAAGAATCGCTGAAAACGAAATACAAGCTGAAGTAATTTTCTCCGAATATATAACTGGCAGCATTGGTATACCAGCTTTCTCGTAATCATCCCTATAGCGGTAGGCGAGGCTCCATATATGCACCGGAATCCATACTACAACAAGGGCAAAAAGGAACCAAGGAAGAATGGAAAAAGAAGAAGTGACAGTGTACCATCCAACAAGCACAGGAAACCCGCCAGAGAAACCGCCGAGTATCACGCTCCATGGGGTCCTTCTCTTAAGCAATAGGCTATAAACAACGACGTTGTCTGTAATCCCCAAAGAAATAAACGATGCTGCCAGAAATTTCCCATAGACTATGAGAAGAAGTACGGACAGCACGATCAGAAATAAGCCAAAGATTAGCCCGCTTTTAGGCGGAATATTGCCGGTTACTAGAGGCCTATTTCGGGTTCTGGTCATTTTAGCATCTATATCGCGGTCTATGAAGTTGGTGACAGCTTCAGATCCCGCAGCTCCCGCGGAAAGTGAAATCACAGTTAAGGTGACAAGAAACCAGTCCAAAAGAGAATGCTGGTCAATTGCTAGAATAGCACCAACTGCCCCCACAAACACGAGTAGTGACCATACTTTCGGTTTGGTGTAATTGAAGTAAAGCGGTATCAATTTCCGCATGTAACCAACCAAATATAGTTCACCACCATGAAGTTATCATTGAATTATAAATAATTATCGGTGCTATTATATTAGGGCTCACGTTTTAATAAAAACTTTGTATAAAAGATTGTGATTGAATGGTCTTGGAAAAAATTTCGAATTCTAGGTGGATGGGTATCCTGCTAACTCCGAAATATAACATCATTGCAGTACTTGTGTTTATAAGCATTTTGCTCGTGATTGGGCCTATTCTTCCAGGAGTAAGTTGGTTCAGTTTAGGTGATTTCAGCCTTGACATGGTTAATTTTTACCACACCATTATGATACCATTTGCATTTTTGCTTATTCTGTATGCATCAGAGCTTCTAGGTTTAGGCGCATTGGAAAGGAAAGCAGTTAACCTTACCACATACCCTGTCCTGCTCCTCACGGTTTTGGGAACTGTTTTCTTCTATCCTGCAAGCACGCAGACAGCGGATTACGTGTTACAGGCGTTGAGAGATGTTTGGATGCTTATTATTGCGCTCATGTTCTTCGTTTATCTGCTGATGCTTCCTTTCAAGGACCGACTAAAATTCAAGAACATATGGGGGGCATATTCGCTCATAGTGATCACAACTGTTTCTGCTGGAATCGCGGCTGTAATGGGAATGATCTATGAATATGGTAATCTGTTCGGATACGCTTCCTTACCAGCCCTTAGTAACGATGTTACCGCATGGGGCGGGCTACAGACATTCCTTGGAAATCTTATAACGTCGCACTCGCACCAGATGCTTCCTGCGGTCATGGGTGGAATCGTTGGTCTTGCAGCTGTAAGTTTTGGATATGAAAGACTCTCTCCAGTGAAAAGGAACATCGTGAATGCAGGATTGGTTGTCGCTGTTTTTGGAACAATTTCAATGAGCTATCTTTACTTTATCTCGTCATTTGGAACTTATGTGATACCTGCTATATTCACATCCGGTACCGGGGGTATGAATGGACTTGCGCTGGATGACAGTCAGACAGGAATAGTAGGCATAGGTGCCCTTGTTTCGATTATTGGACTTTATTATCTCTTGTCCAAGAATCCTGCGGATCGTATGGTCCAGATCTCTGAATTGCTGACATGGATCGCGACGATGGCGGTTATGGTTGGTATAGGGTATGCGATGGAATTTAACGAGACTTATTATGGTTTTGGAACGCCTGGAGTTCCCCCAAGCGGCGGGGCCGGCTACCAGTATGATATGGCATTCACGGACGGCCATCTCCTGTTTGCATTTTTCCTAATGCCATTATTGGCAGGAATAATCCTCCTGTTCATGCACTATGTCAAGGAATATAACACGGAGAAGAAGGTGATTACGTACTTTATAATAGCAGGAACCATAATTGCGGCATTCGGTGTCATGGAATACGTTATTACGCTCTTCTGGCTCGTGGAGGCCATTGGACTGGCACTGTTGATAATAGCAATAATACTAATCACTTATACTTTAGGCAAGTCAGCAAAGGAAAAAGTTGAGATTAAGGGTACCAAAGCCACAAACTGAGGAATTGAATTCCTCAGGCACACTTTTTTCAGGTCTCATAAATTGCCCCGGAAGCAATAATGGTTACTGGTGCAAAACTTCATAATTATTCATTGATCTTCCCCACCAAGATACCCCGTCTGTGAGGATGGGGGGATTAGCTGTATTTTCCCACGAAGGTTTCCCTTTATACCGGGATCAACTTTATCTCCACCGATCCCAGAGAATTGACACTGAATCAGAAGAAATTCCAATGGATCATTGAGCAGAAGAGGAGACGTATCTCCTCCTGCGAGACGGCAAGTATACAGAACATATCAGTGCGATACGTCAACACGATTTGGAAGAACTACCTTGAAGAATGGTTTGCTCCCAGTATCGAATACAAGCTCCAGCGCCATTTAAAACCCATTGAGAAACTAAAGTACATGCTTCCAGTAAGCAAAACCGTTCAGGAGATCGCATTCCCCGAGACACAGAAGGTACGGTATCCTGAAATTTCCTGAACAGAGATCCAGAAGAGTGAATTTTATGGTTACGAGATCAGGGAATGCAGAGTAACCACAATCTCTCAAAGAGAATAGTGGATCAAGGAGTGTATAAATTCAAAACATGCTCAGATACAAGATGGGATGGAGAAGGGCGAAATTCTCAAAAGGAGCTCTACGAGTCGTCACTCTATGAATCAGGAACCACAAATCCTTCAGGATGGAGAGGATGCCAGACATATAAGAGGTTAACTAACTGTAGACCAAGTGGCAACGTTTAATCTTAATATGTTATTTCCAGCTATGACACAATCTTCTTTTCAATTCTCAAAAGCCAAAGAATTGTTCCCTGGAGGGGTAAATTCGCCTGTCAGGTCATATGAACCATATCCAAGATATATTTCCAGCGGCAAGAGGGCATCGATTTACGACGTCGACGGCAACAGCTATACAGATTATTGCCTTGCTTATGGGCCTCTGATTCTGGGGCATGCACACCCGTCAATGAAGAGAGCACTTGCGAAGGCCAGTGAGATTGGAGTTAATTTTGGAGCTCCGACGGAATTTGAGGTTGATCTTGGGACATCAATAAAGGAGGCGATACCTGCGATGCAGAAGATGAGGTTCACTTCATCGGGAACAGAGGCAACAATGCATGCGATCAGACTTGCAAGATCATACACCAAGAAGAATGTTATCATAAAGGCAGAAGGCTGTTTTCATGGGTCGCATGACTATGCACTTATCAAGGCAGGAAGTGGAGCCCTGACGCATGGAGAACCCTCGTCACCGGGCATTCCTGAAGAAGTTGCAGGATCAGTTGCTATTGGCGCGTTCAATGATATAGACTCGTTCAGAAAAGTGATTAGAGAGAAACCGGGGAAGGTGGCAGCAGTAATCATAGAGCCTGTCATGGGAAATGCGGGGGTTATACTTCCCGAAAGGGGATTTCTTGCAGATCTGCGGGAACTAACTTCAGAAAATGATATACTTCTTATCTTTGATGAAGTAATTACCGGGTTCAGGTTCCACTATGGCGCATATCACACGCAGATTGGTGTCACACCTGATCTTATAACTCTGGGAAAGATCATTGGAGGAGGTTTGCCCATCGGCGCATTTGGCGGAAGTACGGATATAATGAATCGGGTCTCTCCGGAAGGCAAAACATATGTTTCCGGCACTTTTTCCGGGAATACATTATCCATGCTGGGAGGAATAGAAACTCTTCGCGTTCTCAAGGAGGCAAATTATTCAACCCTTACTAAAATGATAGGAAAAATGAGCTCTGAATTGTCCGGCGTAATAGAAAGATATGTGCAGTGCAGCGTAAATCATATCGGAACAATGTTCCAGATTTTCTTCAACCGGCGAGGCGTCAGGAATTATTCTGATGCAATAGGTTCAGATCAGAAGCAATTCCTTCGCTATTTCAGGTTTGCACTTGATTCGGGTATTTACATGCCGCCCAGCACCTTTGAAACAAATTTCGTGAGTTTCGCGCACACAGAAGAAGACATGGACAGGCTGATTTCCATGACGGAGGAGTTCTTCAAGCAATGACACGAATAAGGGTAGGCACCCGGGGCAGTAGACTGGCACTTATTCAAGCCAGAATGGTGACAGATCTTCTCACAAGTTCTGGAATTGAAAACGAAATAATAGAGGTGGAAACTGCAGGGGATATCAATAAGGACGCTCCGATTTACGAGATGGGCGGAACTGGCGTTTTCGTATCTGCACTTAATAAACAAATAGTTGAGGGGAAAATCGATATAGCTGTGCACAGTGCTAAAGACATTCCGACAGTAATTCCAGAGGAAGTGGAAATAGCCGGTGCGTTGAGACGAGGAGCAGTGGAGGATGTCCTTATTTCTAAAACTCCACTGGACAAGTTGAGACCAGGATCTGTAGTCGGAACATCCAGTCTTAGAAGGATTCATGAAATTAAGTTTTTCAGGCCGGATCTGTCAGTGAAGAGTATAAGAGGTAACATTGAGACACGAGTTCAGAAATACAAAGACGGACAGTACGATGCAGTCATGATGGCTAAAGCCGCCTTTGATCGCCTCAAGATACAGGAAAACGCATTTACACTTGATATACGATCTTTTCCTCCGGCTGCGAACCAGGGAATAATAGCAGTCACCGCAGCAATAGGTTCAGAGTATTCTTTAATATTGAGAAAGATATCAGACCAAGCCACACTTTCAG
>JAJYZI010000063.1 GCA_021800105.1 Thermoplasmata archaeon | reverse complement strand
GAGTTTCTCAATAGATATTTCAGTGATATCGCCTGGTTTGATCCACACCCTTTTCTCTGGAGGATAGCCTATAATAACTCCCCCAGGAGTTCCGGTCAGTATAACGTCTCCTGGGTTCAAAGGAATGTATTTAGTTATATAACTTACGAGATAGTCACCACTAAATATCATGTTTTTTGTATTTGATTCCTGTCTTGTCTCACCGTTCAGTGATAGCGATATTCTAAGGTTTTGAGGATCAGGGATCTCATCACTCGTACTTATGTAGGGACCAATTGGGGCAAAGCCTGGCAGGGATTTACCAAGTAAAAATTGAGATGTAAGGAACTGAAGATCCCTAGCAGAAAGATCATTGGCCGGGCAGTATCCAAATATATACTTTCGCGCCTCTTCCTGCTTGACCTGATAAGCTTGCTTACCTATAACGATGGCCATTTCCGCTTCGTAGTCAAGATTATGAACTGTCTCAGGTATCCTTATTTTCTGCCTGTGTCCAGAAGCCGCATCGGAAAATTTGCTGAAAAGAACAGGGTTACCTCCAAGTTCAGTTTTTGTTTCATCCGCGTGCTGCCGGTAATTAAATCCAACGCCGATGATCTTTTCAGGATGCATAATGCATGGAAGAAATTCCAGGTCGCTATCATTCTTCAGAGAAAATGCAGGAGAAATCTGGTCTCCCATAAGGGACTCAAGCAGCTCAGGATCCGATAACAGACTATCAGTCAAATTTTGGTTCTTTGGCGCAGGTTTCCTCTCTTGTGAAAAGGAATACAATAGGATCTCTTCATTAATCTTGCGAACAATAAATTCATGGTTTCGATATCTTACATTTCCTATTTTCAAACCTGAGTTGATTCCTGAAACGTATAATTAACTTGCTTCCAATGTTGATCTGGAATGGACTTGAACCTGCAAGAGATACTGACTGTAGAAAAGGGATAGGCAACAAGAATAATTATTCAAAATGTTTAAACAGAAATGAAAATAAAATGATTATTTTGTCGTGTCGGGTAGATCAAAAGATGCTTGAGGCAAAAAGCATATTTCTGAGTAAAAGCTTTAATGGCTTTAGATTATGAAGATTCATGCCAGAATGGTATGAATCGGATCAGAAATGGTATCCTACTGAATATGGCGAGAGTGATGTTCTTGGCACATACAACCACATTACGCCAGAAAAAGTGCTAAAAGCTGCAACTCTCGTAAAAAAAGGCAAGACTGTGGATTTGAGCCATGAAATATTCAATGGCATGCCTGGAAGACAGACCGCACATGGACCATTTTTCTATCTTTTATCACAGAGAGCTTACGATAACAGGCCTCCATTCAGAGCGCCTACGAAGAATAGGTTTGGCGGCTCTCTTTGCAGGATTGAGATGGTGGACCACCTGGCAACCCATCTGGATTCTTTAAATCACATATCTTATGAAAACAAGTTTTACAACGGTACTGATGCGTTTGAAGTATCCACAACTTACGGGACAACAAAACTCGGAATTGATACTACCCCATCTATTGTGACAAGAGGCATAGTTGTAAATGCCACAGGCGGAAGGGAAATAATGGACCAGGGAGAACCTGTCTCTCTTGATTACGTCAAATCGTACCTGAAAGATAGAAAAATAAAGCTGGAAAGTGGTGACGCAATTTTCTTTTATACCGGGGTGGGACAGCTTTGGCATGACCCGGCAAAATACAATGATTACTTTGAAAACTCTCCTGGAATAGGAATAGAACTTGCAAAGTGGCTCGCCAGCATGAGAGTCTCGGTAACTGGAAGCGATACGCCTGCAACTGAAGTTTCTCCGCCAGAACTTGAGAATACCAGGCTTCCTGTGCACCAGTATCTTATCACACTGCACGGAATCAGGTTGATCGACAACATAAACCTGAATGAACTCATAAAGGAGAATGTGTCGGAATTCATGTTTACTCTGTCTCCACTTAAAATACGAGGTGCTACTGCCTCGCCGGTGTCTCCCCTAGCCATTTTTTAGTGAACTTTTGTTATTCTTTTCTTTCTCAAGAATAGGACTGACGAAAAAAATTCGAAAATTTAATGCTTTTATTGTTTTCTATAAAGAAGTTACGGCGCTACAGGCTCTGTACCCAAACCCCTGTTTTTCTGATCTTTTAGGTGCAAGTAAATTATTTTAGGTGTGTGTTGACTTTAGTTGCAAAGCGACTAATATCAGCGGTATTATATACACCTGTGAAGTGACTATTCATACATGATTCAGAAGAGGAACAGGATGATCATGTTTGCTGCGGTCTTGGCTGTCCTCGTTGTTGTTATCCCAGTAAGTGCCTACGAGATAAGCGTAAATGAGGTGAGCGTAAATGCCAAGATCGTGGACCCTGCTCCTGTACTCTATAAGCAGAACTTTTCGCAAGTATGGACGTCTAACTATACATTTATGACTAAATTCGCAACTTCCATCATCACTATTAATGTATCTGGATATGCCTCGTCATACGTGAACTTCACTGCAACTGTCTTCGGCTTTAGGGGTGGTAGTGTTATTAATCCAAATCTTCTTCAATCATTTTGGTTTTACAATGCGAGTTTTGCCCCTGGTGTCCGGCCGAGTTCGTCGGAATTGACCGCTGGGTTTTATGTTGGCAATACTGCACTCAATGATGTACAGGATCTCTTCCCTTATGCTGACAGGTACGTACCAGGATGGCAAAACAACACCTCCCTGGAAAGATTCGACTCTAACGAAGGAGGTGTGGTCGGTTCAACTTTCTGTTATTTCTTCTCCTTGCACAATTACACAAAGTCCGCGCAAAGGTATAATTTTGGTATAAATGGAAAGGCACCGGGAGAAGGTTTCTGCGCATTGTATGATTATCCTCGAGCTCAGAACGTTACAATGAAGGTGACTCTTTCCCTTTGGATATCTGGAAAAGAGATCAGTGCTCCAATCTATTTCTATCTAGTTGACACGGGAGCTACCGCAGAATG
Organism: Thermoplasmata archaeon; assembly: GCA_021800105.1. GTDB lineage: Archaea > Thermoplasmatota > Thermoplasmata > Thermoplasmatales > Thermoplasmataceae > UBA582. The sequence goes on along the minus strand of JAJYZI010000063.1, from coordinate 2,811 downwards.
AAGAGACCGCGATCTAAACTTGCCTTAATGTATATCATTCAATGTTTTATTCAACCGGGGAGTTGAGGTTACTGGCGAAGGAATTCAAACCCAAAGGAAAAATGATAAAGAATCCAGTACCGTAAAGAGATACACCCTTATTGAACGAAAGACATCTGTATTTACTGTTGAGGCAATCAAGACCTTGAGGAAAACCCCAAAGACAAGACCAAGGGAAATATACTGGTAGTTCCGGTTTTGCACCCAAATCCCTGTTTTTCTGATCTTTTAGGTGCAAGTAAATTATTTTAGGTGTATGTTGACTTTGGTTGCAAAGCTGGTGCCACAAGCTTTTACGACTATTTTTGACAAGTTAAAAACTCAGCATTATATGAAAGATAATTGTTATAATTAGCTAAGCGCTAAAAAGTATGAATTCGAATATTTTTTACTCCCAGACGGGATACCGTAATATGGCAAGAAAGAAGATTTCTGTAATTGGCGCTGGAAATGTTGGTGCATCTGTCGCTCAGGCTCTGGCTATTGAGAAGCTGGGCAATATTTACCTTTTCGATGTTGTCGACGGTGTTCCGGAAGGCAAGGCTCTTGATATCCAGGAAGGAGCACCTCACTGGGGATATGATCTTGAAATAAAGGGATTCACGACCACAAAGCCTGAAGTATACGAGAACCTGAAGGGATCTGATGTTATTGTTATAACAGCTGGACTTGCAAGGAAACCCGGAATGTCCAGGGACGACCTTCTTGGCAAGAATGTCGAGATACTGTCTTCTGTCAGCCAGAGCATAAAAAAATATTCGCCAGAATCCAGAATCATTGTCGTAACGAATCCCGCTGATGTCATGGCGTATGCTGTACAGAAGGTTACTGGAATCGCTCCAGAGAGGATAATCGGCCTTGGCGGTTCTCTGGACAGCTCAAGGTTCAGGACTTTCCTTTCAATGGAACTCGGTGTTTCTGTGAAAGATATCAATGCATTTGTGATCGGCGGCCATGGGGACGACATGGTTCCTTTCATACGCTACTCGAGCGCAGGCGGGATTCCGATAGAGCGCCTGCTGTCTAAAGAGAAGATTGAGGAAATTGTTAAGAGAACAAGGTTCGGCGGAGGGGAGATAGTAAACTACCTCAAGACAGGATCTGCATATTATGCGCCATCGATTTCAATCACAGCAATGGTAAGGGCGATAATAGATGACGAGAACCGCATAATACCCAGTGCCGCTTATCTGTCTGGAACACATGCAAAGCACTACGGCGCTTCGGGAATATTTATTGGGCTTCCCATAAAGATTGGATCAAATGGTGTTGAGCACATATACGATATAGACTTCAACCCAGACGAGCTTGAACTCTGGAAGCGTACAGTAGAAAGCGTAAAATCAGGTTGCGCAAAAGTTGATGAATTTCTGTCTGTAAAGAAAAATTAGACAGTTATTATTTATTATTTTTTTTCGCCAGGTAATCCCTGTAATCTGGCGGGTATCTTTCATATCTTAGCGGATCCACGGATCCTGCATCCATGAAACCCTTTAGCCTCAGCTTGCATGAATCGCAGGCGCCGCATGCTTTTTCTCTTCCATTATAGCAAGACCATGTCATCTCCAGTGGTACTTTCAATTTTTCCGCAAGTCTCACTATATCTCCCTTCGACATCGACTGGAGAGGGACCTCAATCTTAAAGCCTCGTTCTGTTCCTATCTTCGTGCCAAGAGAGAGAGCCTTCCGGAATGCCTCAAAGAATTCTGGCCTGCAATCAGGGTATCCAGAATAGTCGACCGAGTTGGCACCTATGAAAATGATGTTTGTGCCTATCGACTCGGCATATGCTGCTGCCACTGACGCAAAAATTATGTTTCTGGAAGGCACGTACGTAACTGGAATTCCTTTGCCTATCTCCTTGTATGAGTGCTCAGGCACTGGTTCATCTGATGTAAGTGCGCTGCCACCTATCTGCCTCAGATCGATCTTTATTTTCTTCTGCTTTACACCATAATAGCGGCAGATTGCTTCGCTGCTCTCGATCTCCTTTTTGTGCCTCTGGCCATAATCAAATGTTATCGCGGTAACATCATAACCCAAGCTGCGAGCAAAGGCAAGTACCGTAGCTGAATCCATGCCCCCTGAGAGCAGGGATACGGCTCTATCAGTCATTCATATCCCTGGAGGTACAGGCTCCCTGTCCAGGGCCTTCATAAAGGCACACTTCAAGCCTTGAGATGTTCTTGTTTCTCCTTAGCTTGGAAGCAAGTTTCTCCAATATGAATGCGGACATCTGCTCAGAAGAAGTAACATCAACGTCAACGAAGAATACGTCCTCCTTCGCAAAGACGTGCTTCTTCCCGTTATATGAAACATTCACGGAATCATCGGTCAATGAATAGCTGATTGATGTCTGCAGCGATGGCACGAGAACGTGATGATCCATCTTGTAGATAACCTCCCTTGCGTGCTGCTTAAGAATGTCGAAATCTATGATAAATCCACCATTGTCTGATCCCTCGACTGTTATGTCGATGCAATAATCATGACCGTGGAGTCTCGAACATTTATCATGTGAGGGGATAAAATGGGCAGCCGAGAACCTGAGCCCTGTATCCCATCCATTTACTTTGAGTCTCATCGGAACCGTATCCATGAAACTTATATTACCTTGATTGACTCCTAAATATGGTAGGCCATTCCTCTTTGTTCATACCATATTTTCCTTTTCTGTTTCAAGGATTTTTCTCTTGAGCTTTTTTCTACTCTTAAGTATGCTGCCATTGACGATCACTGTATCGACATTTGATGGGTTCGCAGAATACACTA
>JAJYZI010000062.1 GCA_021800105.1 Thermoplasmata archaeon | reverse complement strand
CTTGAGTGGAGATATCCCGGAAGGGTTTTTGAAGAATCTGGAAAGAAGTTTTTCCAAATCTATCTCCAGAAAAATCTCATCTCCCAGAAGGATCTTTCAATTCTGACTTTCATGCCTAACTGTGTGATAAAAAATAATTATTACACTGCATCATTTGAAATCAGAGACTCAAAGTCAGTTGATCTCATCCTAAAAATGCTCCAGATACGATCTGTAATTCTCTCAGAAAACTATGTTTACAGGGGAGAGATATTCTACACATTCAGATATCACAATTCAGTTATGAAACAGGTTAGCGATGCTCTCCAACTCCTCTTTGAAAATGGCAGGTGCAAATTGGTTTACCTGGGCAGATCATCTGGAATAGTGGCAATATTAAATGATGCATCCAGGAATGTTCAGCTTTCAGTGGTTAAGATTACAATGCCATTGCCAATTATACAAGACCTGCCTGCCGATGTCTCAAATCTTGAGGTCATCGCAGAGATAGAAACCAGGCAGATGAAAGCTCAAGGTGCAAAAGTCATTCTTTACGGAGATTCTCACCTGACTTGGGCTAAGACGGTTTCGGAAGAAGATGGAATACATGAATTTTCAATCAATGAATCAGCAAATTTCCAATTGAACGAAATGGTTTACGATGCAAAGTTGCCGTTGACTGGATCATTTGGCACCGGAAAAGGAGAATCTTTTGAAATCACGATGTTTTTGCCCACATACGGCATGGACGAATTTCTTGCAGATTTCTACAAAATGTCAAGCAGTGCGGGGAAATCGAACATTTACCTTAACATGTCAGCTCCTTTGACCCCTGATATGTGGGATTGGATTTAATTTCAAGATCAAAACTGAATAATTCCGGCACCTGAATGAGATGGGCTTTTATACAATACCAAATTGAATCTTTTTCCTGTAGCTTTTGTAAGCTGGCCAATATAATTCAGTCCCTTAATACTAAAATTAACGTTTTCCAGCAAAAATCTGCTGATCGCTTTAGACAATCCTCAAATCAACTAAAAATAGTTTTAATTGTTCAATGACGCTATGAACTAGAATGCTCCAGCTTTCCTCCCTTATCTAGTCTCCATTTGCAGTATGCGTAAAGAGCATCGTATAGTGGAAATTGCAACTTCATATTCTCATGATCATCTTTTGCTATCTGCCTGAATCCTAGAGCAGCAGCTTCAAGTCCTGCCCCTTCTGGTTTAGCATCAGGAGGAGTAGCATCTGCCGATCTTACGATTTTAGCCAGTTCCAGTAAAGCAGGGTCCTTTAGCTTGTATTTTTTAATTATTGCGTCAAAACTCACATACTCATAGTTTTTTTCAACAAAATGCGTCAGCTCACAGCCAGGGGTGTCGAATGGAATTGCTTTTTCTTTTTTAGCGAAATCGAGCACTTCTGCAGCAGGGGCGAAAAAAAACTCAGCATCTTTGTCGACAAACCTACTTACAAGCCATGGGCAAGCAATCCTGTCCACCTTTGCCCTTTCTCTAGTAACCCATTTCATAAACTCTAACCGTATTTTAGATAGAGCATAATCATATTAAAATGTCGATGGGTTCCAGTGGTCAATTTACTAGCTTCCTGAAATCTAGTTGCCCTCCAAGAAATCTAAATAGAATGGAAACCGTCAGGCCCTATTATCTCTCAATTCAATGAAATCCTGTTCACTTAGTCTAAAATCCAAGGCTCCAAGAAGCTCATCAATGTGATTTTTTCTCGAAGATTTTGGAATCGGATAGCTTCTCTTCAATACATAATTAAGCGCAATCTGTATGGGAGTGGCATTATACTTTTGTCCAAGTTTTTTCAACGGGCTGTTTGAAGCTATGTGCCCCTTCATGATTGGCGTATACGCAATAACATCCACTTTGTTATATTCGCAGAATGGAATAATATCAACTTCCGCCTCTCTTTTAACATAGTTGTATTCAATCTGGTTTGCAGAAATTTCGCAAGTCTTAGCAGCATCCATAGAGTCCTGCAACTCCTTAACGTTGAAATTGCTGACACCTATGTTCCTTACCAATCCTTTCTCTACCAACTTCTCCATAGCTGAAATCGTTTCTGCTATCGGTACAGAAGGATTGGGCCAATGAATCAGGTAAAGGTCCACGTAAGAAACGCCAAGTCTCTTTAAGCTTTGCTCTGCCGACTTCAATAAATCTGGATATCTCAGATGCGTATTCCAGACCTTGGTTATAATAAAGAGCTTCTCACGGTCGTATTCTTTGATGGCCCTGCCCACGATTTCCTCAGTATGCCCCGAAGCATACATTTCGGCTGTATCGATGACGTTTATACCTTTATCAAGGGCATACCGAATAGCCTCTACGTCTCCCTTATCATTTCCAGTTTCAGGGGAGGACCTCCCTCCTATTCCCCAGGTACCAATCCCAAAATCCGAAACAGAACGCCCGCACAAAGTCTTTGCCATATATTGGTTCAGGGCTTTCTCTTTAAAAATCTTCTCGCTCCCCTAGCTCTTTTTTTGTGTGTTGGCATGAAATGTAGTATTCCTTGAAACTCAAATCAATTCGGGCATACTGAGCACCTCGTAAGCAAGTGTCGAGTCCTTCTTCGTTGTGATTATAATTGTTTCATTGGAACATGAAATGAGCTGGATAATGTTAATCCCTCTTGAGTATAGTTTATGCGTTATTCTCATAACAAACCCTGGAGTCGATTCAATTTCTTTTGGAGACAGGACATGAATCATGCTGACGTTTGATTCCACGCTTACTTCCTGAGTACTGTGTGGTATCTTCGTTTTCATCTCGTCAACTATGTAAACTATGCTGTCCTGAAGAAAAGTAGCTGAAATGTATTTGATTGAAAGGACAGACTTCGATGTAACAACGCATATCTTGTCCTGAAGAGATACCTTGCTCCTCTTCAGAAGCGAGTCGGGAGCCTCTTTGGTGGGTAAAATGGGTCTTTTTTGGAGGTGCCTATTCAGTGCAGCCCTAATTGAAATCAGATTCAGCGCTTGATTTTCACTCTTTATTAAGAGAGCTAGCCTACTGACGTTTACAATTCCAGCCCGCAAAGAAAGCAAGATATCTGGGTTTTCTGTTAGATACCTGCCAACTATCTGATCCAGCGTAGTCTTTTCAAGCCTTTTTTGCACAGGTTGATAGAACAAATATATATTTTAATATTATTTTACACTTTTTGTTAAATATAGTAACATTTTTTTAATTTATTATATAGAAATTAATATGCCTAATGCGAATTTGCAAGAATGAAAGAAAAAGCTCTGCTTCTCTATTCTGGTGGACTTGACACATCTGTTATGATAAAGTGGCTTCAGGAGGAAAGAGGTTACGATGTAGTGACCCTGACTTTGGATGTAGGTCAGGAGAAGAATGATCTATCAGCGATAAGTGAGAAGGCTACTTTACTGGGTGCCGTCAAATCCATAACGCATGACTCAACTGGAAGGTTTGCTGACACCTTCATTTCGATGGGCATCATGAGTAATGGACTTTATAGCGACAAATACCCTCTGTCAACGAGTTTAGCACGTCCGTTAATGGCAGAACTTGCAGTAAAATACGCTCATGAAAACGCTTGCGGTGTAATAGTTCATGGCTCAACCGGAAAGGGAAATGACCAGGTCCGATTTGAAGTTTCAATAAAGGCACTGGACGACAGTATCAAGGTTGTTGCGCCGGTACGTGAGATGAATATGAACCGTGAGGAAGAAATCGAATATGCAAATAAAAAAGGTATAGATATACCATATGGAGGAAAATATTCAGTCGACGAAAATCTTTGGGGAAGATCTGTCGAGGGGTCCTCTATTGAAGATATCAGCAAACCGGTTCCAGCCGACGCATACAGGTGGGTTAAACCACTAGATGAGGCAGCGGACTCGCCCAAAGAGGTTGCCATATCTTATGAAAACGGAATACCAAGCACCCTGAACGGCAAGAAGATGACACTCAAATCCCTTATTATAAAGCTGAACGAATTAGCTGGAATCCAGGGGATTGGGGCAATTGATATGATAGAGGACAGGGTCGTTGGCATCAAGAGTCACGAGTTCTACGAGTGTCCTGCTGCACTGACTATTATTGATGGGCACAAGTATCTTGAGTCTGCAGTATTAAGCAGGCGGGAACTGAAAGTCAAGAAATTTATCGATGAACAGTTTTCTGAGATGGTTTATGGTGGCTTATGGCATGATCCGCTAATGGCAAATATTTGTGAATTTGAGCAGAGCATGAATGAGCACGTTTCTGGTACTGTCCATCTCAAACTTTACAAAGGAAATATTATTCATTCGGGGCTTGAAAGCAGCAACTCGCTATATGATCCAGCAACTTCCACTTACGGCAAGGGACAGACATTTGACCAGAAAATGTCACCAGGCTTCATCTATGTATATGGAGCTTCAACCGTGGCATCTCGAAAAGCACGTATTAAGCACTTTCATGAAATCAGACTGGAAGAGTGATAGACTGCCAAAGATCTGGGAAGGAGGAGGGACCGAGGCCTCAGACGAGTACCTCACAGATTTGATTACCGCCGAGGATGCAGCAATAGATTCCACCCTGCTGGATTATGAGGTACTCAATCTTATAGCCTTCCATGTTGATCTTAAGAAGAAGGGGATAATCAAAGAGGAGGAGAGCAATTCCATCCTCTCGGCTCTCTGTTCTTACCTGGGCAAGAAGGTCATGATTGATCCTGAGGAAGAAGACATTCATGCTTATTTAGAAAACAGGATACGTGAGGCAATTGGGAAGAGTGCCGAAAATCTTCGATTATTTATATCTAGAAATGAGCAGAGCCAGTGCAACATCAGGTCCTTCTATATAGATCACCTTTTCGATTTAGCAGAATTGTTGCTCAAAGGATCTGAAAAATTAAGAAATATTGCGGCAACCTCCAAGGGAAAGATGCCTGGCTTCACCCACTGGAGGCAGGCAATGCCACTTGCTATATCAACCTACTACGACTACATATCAAGGATTTTGTTGGATCTCTCGAAAGACACCTTAATGTTAATAAAGAAATTCAGGCACTTTTCTCCTTTTGGCTCGGGATCAGGATTCGGAAGTTTTTTACCCCTCTCGTTTGACAATATCGCTAGAGCCCTTGGATTTGAAAATGGGCCAGGAAACCCAGTTGCGGCATCATTTTACCGTGGAATTGATGATTTAGATGTATTGTCCCTTATTTCAAGAATAATGTTATTTTATTCGCGTATTTGCGCGGATATGATCATTTACTCATCTGGAAGCAATCCCAGTCTTATATTGCCAGCATCGTTTCTGACTGGCAGTTCCCTCATGCCAAACAAGCGCAACCCAGATTTCATTGAAATGGTCCAGGGTTACGCGGCGCAGATAACAGCGGATTCTACTACTATTTCCAGCATAATCGCAAACCGGAACACAGGATATCACAGAGAGTTCCAGATATCGAAGGACAAAGCAATTGGCGACCTTCTTTTAATTAAAAGCATCACTGGATACATGATTCAACTTTTAGTGGAAATGAATTTTGATCCAGCCATTTCATCATCTTCCATAGAAAATGGTTCTTATTCATCACATGAAGCGTATAAAATATTTGAAAGAAGCGGAAAATGGAAAGAATCATACAAACAAACTGGCGAAAAAGTCAGATCAGTCGAATTATTTTCAGGATACGAACCTGCAGTTTATGAAAGCGTAAGCTTACATGAACTCACCGAATTTGAAAGCCATCTTACTTCAATTAAGAACGAGTGGTCTGGCCCGAGAACCAAGCTTATTGACAATGTAAAATCAACTTTTTCCAATC
>JAJYZI010000061.1 GCA_021800105.1 Thermoplasmata archaeon | reverse complement strand
TATGAAAGTAAGGATTGAATCATCACTCTTTCTTTCGTGAAACTCTATATCTGAAGATGTGCCTTTTTTCGAGACTTCCCTCAGGAACTCCTCGGCGTTATATGTAAAAACAGTAAGTGAATTCATGAATGGAGGATCGGATATGGTGTAAATATCTCTTTCTCCTGAGGTCATGCTCCGAATGATGGGAGCCTGCCAGAACGCAATCAATAGTCTAGATTAGAATGCATACACTATGTTATCAAAATTAACTATTTTTTGGGATTTATTATTAACTTGCAAAATGAGAAGATATGACGTATTTCCCTTATTTTTCTAAATGCAGGAATGAGAAAGAATTCTACACATATATAAGAAAACAAAGATTAATATACAATTGTATGTATTATCTCAATAGCATGACAGATGAACCTTCCTTTGAAAAAGGCTTAGAACCGATAGCCGCGATGAATAACGCAAAATATACAAGCTTCCACAAAAAGCTTGTTATTATTGCTGCCTTGGGTGCGTTTACCGACCTCTACGTGATTCAGGCGTTGGGAGCAAGCACTTTTAGCGTCATACCTCATTTCCTTGGGTCCACCAGTAATTTTGCGTTCACTGCTTCTCTCCTCTTTATCGGAGCAGTTGTCGGGGTATTTTCAATGGGCACCGTAGTTGATCTAATAGGAAGACGGCTTACGTTCATAATTACGTTAGCTTTGACTGCTCTTTTCAGCTTTCTATCTGCTTTTGCCCAAACTCCCCTAGAGCTTAATATTTTGAGGTTTTTGATCGGCTTCGTAACGGGTGCAGACTATCCAGCGGCTATGACAATAGTCTCTGAGTTTATGCCCACAAAGTACAGGGGAAGGGGCATCTCATACCTATGGGTTGGTTTCACGCTAGGAGGAGTAAGTGCTTATCTGCTCGGGTATATTCTTTATATTACAATTGGGCCGACACCGATAGAATGGCGAATAATGCTAGGTTCTGCTGCAATTCCAGCAGTAATTGGGATGATATTGAGAACATCGCTACCTGAGTCTCCGCGGTGGGCAATAGAGAAGGGAAAATTCGAATTGGCTTCAAAAGGTATCAAGAAAGCTTCTGGAGAACTTTTCTCTAGTCAGGCCCTGGAGAATTCGAGGAAGGCATTATTTTTGGACGAGAAGGTAGTTATCAGGAAACACTACCTAAAGTATTTTGTATTGATACTTCCGATTTTCATTGCTGTAATGTGTTTTAACCTTATACCCGGAGCTCTATCAACTTTGAACCCCTCAATACTTTCCTCCCTGGGCGTCTCACATTCTGGATCTCTTCTTTATAGTGCTTCCTTCCTAGGAGTACAGGTCATAGCTACAATAATGATAGCAAGGACAATAGAATCAGTAGGCAGGCTTAAGTGGGCGATGGTCGGAGGTTCGCTTGAAACAATATTTGCGTTCATAGTTCTAATAGCGTACCATGATGCATACGCCCTGTTTGGAGTATTCATGGGACTATCTTTCTTCGCTTTTGTAGCAGTTCCTGTAATGCGTAACGCTGGAAGCGAGCTGTTTCCAACTGAATTTAGGGGCTTCTCTAGCGGCGTTGTCATGACAGGGGACCGTATTGCAAGTGTAATTGGATTGCTGCTTACGCCTTTGCTATTCTCAGGAAAAGATGTGGTTAGGCTGTTTTCGGTATATGGCGCAATTGGACTTGCAGGCACTTTAATCGCTTTTCTTGCACTATACAGGAAGAAAATAGATAAGAGAAGTCTGGAAGACATCCAACTTGAGATTCTGAAATGAGAGGGTAAAAGCGCTTTTATTTTAACCCTACTTTAATTTTATTTTACCTTCTTCTTATTATAAATAATTGCCTTGCTTGCATTTTTATCTTGTTACTTCTTAAGAAAGAGTGCTTTGGGATATTCAGCATCACACTATAGATGATCTGACAGTATCAGTGAGGTCTTCAAAATTGTATCCGAATCCTGGTCCATTCCTGAACCTAAGGACATTATGTATGTATTCACTCTTCTCTTTGACGATGTCATATTTAAGTTTCAATGGACCAACGAATTCATGTTCACTCGACAATGACGGTGAAGCCAATGCAACGGTAGCTTCAATTTGGGTACCCAAAGATGAAGAAAAACCATTCCCTATGACGCAATCTATGCCTCCGGCCTCTGCTACAGCAATCATTTTGAGGGTTTCCGAAACGCCTCCATTCCGCATCACTTTCAGTTTGACAATTGAAGCAGCTTCACGCTGAATTAAGCGCAATATATCCTGACGTGTAACGGCACTCTCGTCTGCCATAATTGGTATAGAACTTCTTTTGCTTAAAAAGGCCATGGAGTCTATGTCCATCCTGTCGACAGGTTGTTCAATCAGCTTAAGCTCAAAATGGGTTGCGCTTTCAATAAACTTCATTGCAGATGACCGGTTCATGCTCTGGTTTGCATCTGCCCGAATAGAAAAGTCATACCCAAACTCTTTCCTGATAGCCGACAATATGCTCGTATTTTTTTCGACATCAGGCCCAATTTTCAGTTTGATTGTGCTAAAATTATCTGATAACATTCTTTTTACTTGATTAGATATATCTTCAATCCTTCCAATTCCTACCCAACCAATCACTTTCATGTTGTCGTGCACGGGTCCGCCCAACATATTCAGTACCGACAATCCAAGGATCTTTCCCTTTAAATCAAGCAAAGCCGATTCTACAAGTGACTTAGACATATAATGCCCATACACTGATCTTCCCAGCCTGTTCATTATGGTAGCAGAGTGCATTGGATCCTGGCCCTTTATAAGAGGCACAAACTCGTTCTCAACGGTTGACTTAATGTTATAAAATGTCTCTTCAGAATAACTTGGTAAGTCAGGCTCTATAGAACTAAAGCCGTACAGGCCACTATCGGTTCTTAAAAAAAGCAGAACAGAATCTACCTTGTCTTTTACTCCCAGTGAGTTTTCGTACTTGGAGTTAAGCTCAAGTTTCATACTGTATACGTTAACACCAGTTATGATTGTACTTTCCATATGAAATTCCTAATTACTTAATGCCTAAATATGATCGTCTTGAACGTAATTTGGAAAGGCATATTGGATGACTGTTATTAAGTTTTTCAATAGAAATGTATTAGTATTTTGCAATGATCACACGTATATGGTCAAGTCAGATAAAGAGCGCAGTGTATTATATGACTCTGGACTCACTTTTTCAGAAAAAATCCTTTCCATCAAGAACCTAGCCGAGTCCTCACAGGGTCCGAACAAGGTTCACGCAGGGGACTTCGTAATTGCATCTGTAGACTTTACTTATGCCCATGATGTTCAGGGACCCCTGGTTATAAAAATTTTCAATGAGCTAAAGGGGATGAAACTATTTGATAGCAGCAAGGTGCTGATTAACATAGATCATGATTTTCCAGCAAGTTCAGAGAGATCTGCTGATTTGCATAATATTATGCGCCAGTTTGCCAGGCAACAGGGATGCCTGATACAAGAGGGTTCAAACTGCCATCAATATATATTGGAAAATATTGCCAAGCCTGGGATGCTCATCGTCGGTGCTGATTCTCATACGACTACACTTGGTTCACTTGGAACGTTTGCAACTGGAATGGGCAGCAGTGATGTTGCTTCAATATTCCTTTCTGGAAAGACCTGGCTCAAGGTGCCAAAGACAATTAGAATAAACGTAGACAGCATTCTTCATAGCGGAGCGAAGGCAAAAGATGTGGCTCTCCAGGCTTTGAGAATTCTAGGCACAGACGGTGCAAATTACATGACCATTGAATGGACAGGCAGTGCCGTGACCGCAATGTCGATTGACTCAAGAACGACTCTAACAAACCTCGCTCTTGAAATGGGCGCAAAAAATTCTGTCATTTTTGCTGACGAGAAGACTGATGCTTTCCTCCTCGAAAGACACAGAGAAAGAGGCTTGCACATTACATCTGGAAAAGACGCGGAAATTTACAAGAATATTTATATCGACGCTGATGAAGTAGTACCAATGGTGGCCATGCCAGGAAGCCCGGGCAATGCTGCCCCGCTATCAGAATTAAATGGCACCGTACCTGTTGATGTTGTTCTAGTCGGCACTTGCACCAACGGAAGGCTTGAAGATCTCAGGAGTGTCGCAAAAGTGCTTAAAGGTAAGAAAGTGAAGCAGGGTGTTAGAATGATAGTCACTCCAAATTCAATTGATGTATTCAAGAAGGCAGAAAGGGAAGGAATAATATCCATTTTATATGAAAGCGGTGTTGTTGTCACTTCTCCAGGATGCGGGGCATGTGCAGGTTTATCTAAAGGTTTGCTTGGGAAGGGCGAAGTTGCTGTATTTGCTGGTCCAAGAAATTTTCCTGGAAGGCTTGGTAGTCTTGATTCGAAGGTTTACCTTGCTTCCCCTGAGACAGCAGCAGCTTCTGCCATAGAGGGCCGTCTCGCACAGTTTAGCGAGGTGCCACGTTAATGAAAGAAAATAGTGGAAGGTGCTGGGTTTTTGGCGATGATATCAGCACTGATACCATCCTTCCTTCTAAATGGAAAACTGCTTCTTTTGAGCCCTCTGAGCTTGGAAAGCATGCTATGACCGGCATAGACGAACAGTTTCCAAACAAAGCTGTGGATGGGGATATAATTGTGGGGGGACTAAACTTTGGATGCGGATCAAGTAGAGAACAAGCTCCCCTGGCACTTGTAGGATGCGGAATAAAAGTAATAATTGCCAAAAGCATAGCAAGAATTTTCTTCAGAAACTGCGTTAATGTGGGAATATACCCTATAGAGATCGATTATCCTGAAGGGTTTTTCATGAGCTCTGATCGGCTCGACATCGATTATGCGACCGGGACTATAAAGAATGAGCGAACTGGAAAAACTCTGACCTTCAGATCTATTCCACCTTTTCTTGTTTCGATTCTTGAAGTGGGAGGTTTGAAAGCATTCTTGCTAAGTGGTAAAAGATACGAGGACGTTATCAGATGAAAGCGCAGCCCAGAGATATTTTCCATAAAACAAGGACGTGCTAATGTGGAAATTGATAGAAAATTCGATGTTGTAGTTGTAGGCGGTGGAAATGCTGCTTTGACCGCAGCCATAACCGCTGCAGAAGAAGATAGAAGTAAGAAAGTCCTCCTTATAGAAAGAGCTCCCAGGGAATTCAGGGGTGGGAACTCTAAGTATACCCGCAGCATAAGATATGTTCATGATCATGATAATTACAGCAGCGGCCCCTACAATAAGAATGAATATATTGCTGATATTCAGAAAGCTACCAAGGGTTACACAACCAAGGAAATACTGGAGAAGGTGGTTACTGAGTCCGCAGATCTGCCTGCCTGGATGAACCAACATGGAATAACTTTGCATCATGCAGTTAGAGGCGCATTTCACTATTCCCAAGCAAATGCATTCATCATGGGCGGAGGAAAACAACTTGTAAACACGTATTATTATGACCTGGAAAAGCTTGGAGTGAAGATTCTATATGAAACGTGTGTTAATTCCTTCTCTCAAGATAGAAATGGAATATTGATCAAGGTCTCAAGGAATAGTTCCAGTGGTGAAATTTATGCAAGTTCAGCAGTAATAGCCTCTGGAGGCTATGAGGCAAATCTAGAGTGGTTAAGAGAAGGTTATGGCTCAGCTATAGACAATTCCGTTGTAAGGGGAAACAGGTACAATGATGGTATACCTTTAAAAAAACTGTTTGAACTTGGAGCTGAACAGGTTGGGGAGCCCAACCAGGCACACTGGACTGCAGTGGACGGCAGGGCACCAAAATACGATGGTGGCTTTGTTACAAGAATAGATCTCATTCCGCTTGGAATAGTGGTAAACAAGAACTGCAAGAGATTCTACGATGAAGGTGAGGATTTGTGGACAAAGA
>JAJYZI010000060.1 GCA_021800105.1 Thermoplasmata archaeon | reverse complement strand
TTTACGACCAGAATCTTCTGTTTCTGGAATAATCCATTTCTGCGTTAAGGATCGCCTTGATCAGGTCATCCTCGTTCGCATAGGAAACTTCCAGCAGGCGGTTAGCTGTCTCGGTTCCAACTCCCCTTGCCGCAAGAGTAAGAAGGGCAACCCTACCTTTTTCTCTTATCAGATGGGCATTCTTGATTATTTTCTTCTGCATATCCTTATCTTCTCCACCGGAAAGAGCGTTAGTTACACGGTCACGCTCAAACTCAGAAAAAGCAGCGACAAGAGTGCTCCCGCAAGCCTCACATTTAAGACTAGTAATTTCCCTAACCTTACCTGAACGGATATGCTTGCATCTGGTGCATACAAGAATCACGGGTTCATTCAGGAGCCTGTTCTTCACGGCCTCAAGAATTACCTTGGTAGGCTGTATTGGTACCACTCTCTCGAGGTAATGAGCAAGAAAAGAACTGGAAGATTCTGAAAGGGTTTCAGCGAGATCCACCTTTATTTTGCCGCCATTAATGCTGGTCAGGAAGCTTTCAAGCGCCTCTATATCCATGTAATCCGAGACAAGCTTTCTTACCGAATCCTTGAACAGTACTGTATCATGATATGCGTCAATGATCTTTTCCATCCTTATCCTCCCAAGTTCGCTCTCGGTGGATATTATTCCGAACTTCCTAGATTCGTATAAAAATACGCCGTTGAAGAAGCGGCTCCTTCTGGCCATACCGTTTATGTAAGAAACCATCTTGTCAGGCTCAATATTTCTAATCAAGCCAAAAATATCCCTGGAAGTTACATGCCTGGCAAGTCTCAAATAAACGTGATATGGCGAGTAATCCATCTCTGCGCTTTCTCCTGTAACAGCAGTAAGAATGCTCGCCAGAATTTCCCCAAGTGCGAAGTTTCCTTTTGTACCAAGAAGGGACTGGATAACCACCTCTCCGCCCCTGCTCTCGATTATTGACCGATCAACTGTGGCCAGATTCCCTTCATGCCATTTGTGCATTCTTTCCATAGATTCGTCGTCGAGTCCCTCTATTTCATAGGTTTTGGACCTGATCTCTGATACCCTTTTCGTCACATCCAGCAGGACCGGAATATCCTCTCCGGACCATTTTGGTGCTATTGCCGGTGTCAGGAAGGGTTCTGCAAGTATGCGATCTTCGTCAATTCTTGATGTCCTCCATGTGGAACCCCTCATCACGAAGTACGATCCAGGCTCAATTTCATTCACTACATATCTTTCGTCGAGCGTACCCACAAATTTCTTGTTTGCAATATCTATGACACGGTAATTCTTTTCGCTCGGTATCATTGAAATATTTTCCAGATAATAGCTCAGGACTGATCCTTTCTTTCCCACCCTGTCGCCATCTATCCATATCTTTCTCGTAGACGAAAGAAATTCAAGTAGCTCATCAAATTCCTCAGGAGTTGTCTGCCTGAACGGATATGCCCTGCAGAGTGTTTCGCGCAACTCATTCTTATCTGCACTTTTAGTGAAGTTCAGTTCCATGAGCACCTGGTTTGCAAGCGTTGCCATGGAACCTTCTCGTATATTTATTCTCTCATAGTGGTTTTCTCTTACAAGCGACGCGATTGCAACCGCTTCCTCCAGTTCGATCATGTCATTGCAGATCACTATGCCCTTTGAAACCCTCTTAATCCAGTGGCCGGATCTTCCTATCCTCTGGGCCATCTTGTTCACCTGTCTGGGTGAATTGAACTGTACGACAAGATCCGCCAGGCCAATGTCTATGCCAAGTTCGAGGGATGATGTGCATATCAAGGCACTAATTTTTCCACCTTTGAAGTCACGCTCCGCTGATTCCCTGGATTCTTTCGAGAGGGATCCATGATGCACAAGCACAGGTATATCACCCAGCCACATCTTTAGCCTGAATGCTATGTCTTCCGCGGTGCTCCTTGTGTTGACAAAAACAAGCGTACCCCGATGGCTGCCAATCAGCTCCCATATTCGACTCACTGCACCGGCGTACTGTGGGTCGCATCCCATTTTTTCAACAATATCCTGGGAAGCAGGAGGAGGAATTTCCACCTGAATGTTGATAAGTTTCCTGACATCTGCCTTTACAATCGATGTTTTTCTTCCAGGGTTTACGAATTTAGCCAGATCTTCCGGGTTCCCGACAGTTGCCGACAAACCTATGACCTGAAATCCACCTGAAAGTTTCCTAAGCCTTTCCAGTGCAACAGCAAACTGTGATCCACGCTCATTCTGCGCAAGTTCATGCACCTCATCAACAATAACATGCCTGACAGATTCCAGAAGAACGCGCAGCCTCTTACCGTTGAGCATGATCTGCAGCGATTCAGGGGTCGTTATGAGGGCGTTAGGAGGATGCACAACTATTTCTCTCCTCTCTTTGTCTGTAATATCGCTATGCTTTATCATTACGGACAATCCAACCTCCCTTCCATACTCTATGAGCCTGCCGAGCATATCTCTGTTGAGGGCCCTAAGAGGCGTTATGTATAGCGTCGAGATCGCCTTGTTACCCTCGGAAAGCATCTTGCTGAAGACAGGAAGAATGGCTGCCTCTGTTTTTCCGCTGCCTGTTGGAGCAAGCAGCAGAACATCCTCACCGGCCAATATCAAAGGTATAAGTTTTTCCTGTGGAAGGGTTGGCTCGATAATTCCTTTATCCGCCAGAGATGCCCTCAACTTCTCGTCAAGGAGCTTAAAAACGTCCATAAAAAGCCTCTAAATTTACCCGATTCTTGCCATATAAACCTAAAATGAGTATTTCTCCCATGAGAAAACTCATAATAATAATTTTAAAGATTAGAAACCATCATCATCGTCGTCGTCATCGTCATCATCATCGTCTCCATACCAGAACGGGACAAACATGGCACTACCTCCGCACCAAAAGTTTATTCTGGTATATAATCCATTCTGGTCTCTCATAGCCCGAAGGTTCCTGTCTCATTAAAAATTGAAACATTTATGGCACCTACAATAATTCTGAGCTGCTAAAACAATGAATTTAAATCATTGATGAGAGCCCATTTGACCATGCTTTTCTAGCGTCTTCCACCATCAAGTCTACCAGATTCACGTCCATATTCTCTACCAAGATATGGTTTCCACCCGTTGTTCCCAATTTCCTTATTGTCGCAGTCACCAGATTTTCAACAATCTTTTCTTTGTCTGGAGAAACTTCTATAATTATTCTATTACCACCTTCGGCAAAGAGCTTGTTTATGGGCCTGCCACCTCCTGTCTCGGAAATATCGACGGAAACACCTATTGATCTACCGAAAGTCATCTCGGAAAGAGCGTTGAGAAGACCTCCATCTGATATGTCGTGTGCGGCAAGTATTAGGTCATCTGAAACAAGAGCTTCCATACTTTTCCTGATACTGGAAAGCTCATCCAGATCCACGAATGGAGCACTTGTATCCTCATAGCCCATATGATGAAGCATGCAGCTTCCAGAAAGATCGCCATCCTCGTTACCTATCAGGTATACTGAGTTTCCTGAACCCGTAAAGAAGGAAGGAATTGCCTTCCTTACATCATCGATGATTCCAGTCATGAATATGACTGGGGTAGGCTTGATATTCTGCTCTTTGTTCTGATTATACAAGCTCACGTTACCAGAAACAACTGGAAGGGAGAACTTCTGGCAGAAATCGCGTATGGCACGAAGAGATTCGACAAATTTGCCAAGTTGCGCAGGATCTTCTGGATTGCCGAAGTTCATTGAGTCAACTACAGAGTGGGGTAAACCACCGCTAACCAGTATATTCCTGTAGGCTTCAGCCATGGTATTCAGCGTTCCTCTATAAGCATCACCTGCCACCATAATTGGTCTGGAATCCGAAGTCAGGACAAGTCCCTTGTATGAATCCTCGAGTGGTTTTATTATCGCAGCATCCGAATGCGTTTCAGAATCTATGGAACCGGCGAGGGGACCTACTATGGTTGATCCCCTGACGGTGAAATCATATGTCCTAGCTACGGGTTCTCTGGAGCATATGTTGAAATCTGCGAGCATCTCGAGGGCGAAGGAATTTAAATCAGAAGGTTCCTTTGGCTGGATTCTGGCAAATCCCTTCTTTTCCGGAAGGGTGAAGTTCCTGCAATAAACGGGTCCAGAGGTCATGAATGCCAAATCCAGGTCAAGCACCGTCTCTCCATGAAATTCAATTTTCAGGTTGCTGCCTTCTTTGACCCTCGCGATAACTGCATGATCCAGCCCCCAAGAATCAAGTATTGCATCCAGGCTGGGAAGATTCTTATCAGAAACTGCCATAAGCATTCTCTCCTGGCTTTCACTGACCCATATCTCCCAGGGTTGCATATCTTGCTCCTTGAGAGGCACCTGATCCAAATATACCACCGCTGAGAGGCCGCCGGCATAGCATAATTCGCCGACTGCGCTTGACAATCCTCCGCCTCCAAGGTCCTTCATTCCATCCAGAATACCAGCCTCGGTCGCTTCCAGTACTGCATGCGTGAGCGCTTCCTCTGTTACGGGATTTCCAAGCTGTACTGAACCTATATCCTCTTCTCTCTTCCCTGTTACTGATCTTGAGGCGAAGTTCACGCCATGAATACCATCTCTACCAGTCTTACCTCCTGCCACGACAAGGAGATCACCAGATTGTGTAACACGGCTTCTCACAATATCCTTCGTTCTAGCAATTCCAATGCAGCCTGCGTTTATAAGCGGATTCCCTGAATAAGATTTATCAAAGGCAAGGCTTCCAGCCACTGTTGGGATCCCCATCCTGTTCCCGTAGTCCCGGATTCCCGCAACAGCACGATTGAAAACGAATCTCTGGTCAAGCCGCCCCTCTCCATGACCGGACTTGAGGTCTCCAAAAAACAGTGAATCCAGTAGGGCTACAGGCTGTGCTCCCATGCAGAGAACATCCCTAATTATTCCACCAACCCCTGTAGCCGCACCTCCATAAGGCTCAATCGCACTTGGATGGTTGTGGCTCTCCATCTTGAGGACATATACATACTCGGAATCGAATTCCACGACACCTGCATCATCCTCCATTGCAAGCACGACGTAGTCCTGCCTCAACCCGGACAGATACTTTTTCAGGTAGAACTTTGAGGATTTATAGCAGCAGTGTTCCGACCACGCCTGAGCCATGGCTTGTACCTCAATGTCTGTTGGGTCTCGCCCCAGGGACAAAAAGTAGTTTTTCAGCATGATCATTTCGTCGGTGCTTAGTCCCAGCTTCATGCGTTTACTTATCGCAGGGAGTTTGGCATCGTCAAATCCGATCAATTTAACAGTCTGAGCAGCCTTTTTTCTTCCAGGCATTATTCATCTCTCTCATATATCGTATACTGCTGGATCACGGGATTAACAAGCAGGTCTCTCGCGATCTTTTCGACCTGTGCTTTGCCTTCTTTGTCATTGACGTCAAAAACATACTCTTTGGCTATCTTGATTGATTTTAACTTATCAAAACCAAGCGTAAGTGCATTCTTTGCAACAACAGATGCTTCAGGATCTTCAACACCTTTCTTGTACTCAATTCTGAGTGCAATCTTCATACTGGCTAATCGGTTTTGAGAATAAAAGCACAGTGATTGAAATCATAAAGGATGTTTCCTTTTGTTTTGATATAATAAGAATAAATTCCAATAAGTAGAAATGAATAAACTTGCATGAGCGAAGAAATCCAGAAAGCTTCCCTGACAGTTTCAATCATAAGATTTCCTGCAGATAGATGGGAGGATTACAGGAAGATAAGGCTTGAAGGACTTAAGGTAGAACCATTTGCATTTTCTAGTTCTGCTGAAGATGAGGAAAAAGCGCCAGAGTCGCTCTGGAAGGAGAGAATAGTAAACCACATTTTTGCGCAAAAGGGATCTGATGTAGTTGGTGTTATTGGATTA
>JAJYZI010000059.1 GCA_021800105.1 Thermoplasmata archaeon | reverse complement strand
AGGTTACAACTTTCTCAATTGCTTTCATCATTTCCGAAAATGCATCTATCCCGTTATCTGTGAGGATTTTCCTTCCTTCCTCTTCCCGGACTCCGCTGAGCCGCACCACCATGGGCTGCTTGATATTGTATTTCTTTTTAGCTTCAACTATTCCGGCTGCAACCGTATCGCACTTTGTAACACCGCCAAAGATGTTTACAAGTATTGCCTGAGGCTTTGCTTTCAGGACAAGATCGAAGGCATCGACCACGATTTCCGTTGAGTCAGTTCCTCCCAGATCAAGGAAGTTTCTCGGTTTTCCGTTATGGAGCGTCAGTGCGTCCAGCGTAGCCATTGTTAGGCCTGCACCATTTGCAATAACTCCTATCTTGCCATCCAGCTCAACAAATGCATATCCCTTCTCGTTCGCTTCTCTTTCAAGAGGCGTTTTCTCCGGGTCTTCGTTGTTAAGGTCTTTGTGCCTGAATAGTGAATCATTATCAACCACAACCTTTGAATCTGCTGCTATAAGCTTTCCATCTCCCGTTTGAACAAGTGGATTTATCTCGACAAGTTCGCAGTCATATTCGATAAAAAGTTGGTACATTTGCTGCAGTATCTTTGAGAACTGTGCAGCAAGATCCTTATCAAATCCCATGAATGAACTTGCTTCCTTTCCCAAGAACGCGGAATAACCAAGTAGCGGGTCAATGTTCTTCCTGAAAATCTTGTCGTCTGGAACAGACTCGATCTCAACTCCTCCGCTTGGGCTGACGATCATCACAGGTGCCCTGTCAGCACGGTTGAGTGCGATGCTCACGTAATATTCCTTTTTAATATCCAGCATCTGTTCGATCAAAAGCTGCTTCACGGTGTAATCGCGGATTTTTGATCCAAGAAGTTCGCTAACCGCAGGTGCCAGATCTTCTGGCTTCCTGGCAAATTTTATACCGCCGGACTTACCTCTTCCGCCGAGCAAAATCTGTGACTTCACGACAACCGGATGCTCGTATTTCTTGAGCTCATCTTTGTTTTCAACAACGTAACCTTCCGGGACTGGTATGTTATAACGGCCAAAAAGCTGCTTTCCCTGGTATTCGTATAAATTCAATAAATCACCGAGCCGATATGTTAGGAAAGCATAATAATCTTACCCGAAAGCAAGATGTAAGCCCTGAGCCACGATAGTGCAAAAGTTGAAAATGTAAAAAATATAAAAAATAAGTTGTGGTGCCTAGTAAGGTGGCATTCCACCCATGCCGCCCATGCCACCCATTCCGCCAGGAGCACCGCCGGGGGATTCTCCACCGCTGGTCTTTTTGCTCGCGATTACATCATCTATCCTCAGTATCATGGTGGCAACCTCTAGTGCACCTTCAAATGCATGCTGCTTCACTCTGAGTGGATCGTATACCCCGCGCTTAATTGAGTCGCTGACCTTGTTCTCAAGTACATCTATGCCGTAATTCTTGTTTCCTTTTTCATGCTCAGACTTAAGCTGGATTAGTGTATTTATCGGATCCATACCTGCATTCTCGGCGAGTGTCCTGGGTATAACCTCAAGCGCCCTCGCGAATGCCTCGATTGCAAGCTGCTCCCTGCCCCCGACCTTATTCGCGAACGACCTGACCTTCATTGCAAGCTCGGCTTCTATGGCCCCTCCTCCAGGAAGTACCTTTGAATCCTCTTTTGTGATTGCAACCACCCTGATTGCATCATTAAGGCTTCTCTCTATCTCAGATACAACGTGTTCAGTTGATCCTCTTATAAGGATGCTTACAGCCTTTGGGTTTGCGCATCCTGTTACGAAGGTCATCCTGTCATCGCCTATCTTCCGCTCTTCTACCTGCTCAGCCTTACCAAGTATACTCTCCGTAAGATCATCGAGGTTAGTAACTATCTTGGCACCAGTTGCCTTGGCGAGTTTTTCCATATCGCTCTTCTTGACACGCCTTACAGCATAGATTCCTTCTTTTGCAAGATAATGCTGTGCGAGATCATCTATGCCTTTCTGCGACATCAGCACATTCGCCTTGCTTTTCTTGACTTTTTCTACCATCTTCTTGAAAGTCTCAGATTCCTGGTCCAGGAAGTCATGAATCCTCGAAGGATCAGTGATCTGTACCTTTGCCTCTATCTCGGTCTTCTTGATTTCGAGCGCAGAATCCACCAGCGCAATCTTTGCATTCTTGACAACTGAAGGCATCTTCGGGTGAACTCTCTCCTTGTCGATAACCAGTCCGTTTATAAGCGAAGTGTCGCTGGTACTCCCGCCGTTCTTCTTGTCTACCTTAATATTCGAAGCATCAACCGTGAATTTTCCGCTCTTTTCCTCGGCAACAAGATCGACTGCCTTGACGACAAGTTGTGCAAGCATTTCATTTGAGAAATCTGCATTCTTTCCTGCCAACGCTGTTTCTGCAACTTTCATCAAAGACTTGTCATCCTTAGCACTGATAGCCAGCTGCACCAGATACTTCTTTACTTCATTCATTGCAAGTCTGTAGCCATTTGTTATGACGGTTGAATGCACTCCCTGATCGAGAAGAGACTCAGCTTGCTTCAGGAACTCTCCTGCAAGCACAACAGCACTCGTGGTACCGTCCCCAACGGATACATCCTGGGCCTTCGCAACTTCCACTATCATTTTCGCCGTAGGGTGATCAACATCCATTTCCTTCAGCACAGTTGCTCCGTCATTTGATATTACGATATCACCGATGGAATCAACCAGCATCTTGTCCATGCCTTTCGGTCCTAGCGTAGTGCGAATTGCATCTGCAATAGCTTTTGCAGCTTCTATGTTAGACCTCTGGGCGTTTTTCCCCTGTTCTCTCTGCGTTCCTTCTTTCAATATTAGAATAGGCATTTGTCCTGAAAGCATTTGTTTAGCACCTCAATTCTGCCACATAAATATGTTCTTCAATATAAACATTTTGGCATCTTCACTCTATTGTGCAATCTTAATAAGCACACAACAGAAGCAGGAGGAATTTGTGGGAGTTAATCTCACGCATCAATGTGAAAGGCATCTCTAAGGCTACTACTTCCATAACAAGAGCTTGAGACTCTGCAAATAAATTAAGTATTCATAGAACGTAATGATATACTAAATATGTTCATCAGCGAGGTAAACTTCTTTTTGAACCGGATATGTGCGATATCGTTCACCGATAGTGACAAGCTGCTCTCTCTGAGTGGAAAGTATGGCTTTTCTGGGATAGCAAAATTCCGCATGAACGGGAAGTCAGGTTTTTCAATAACCAACATCCCAAAGAGTCAGCCGATACCAGCGGAAGCATTGAAAGGATTTGCAGAGCTTGGTCTCGTAGAATCTGATACTGCATTCAAAGGCAGATGGGACGTTGCTGACGAAGCAACCCTTTCCATGTTTCGGAATCTCCTCTCTGTTCCTTCTGTCGTAATAGACAGCGTCCTTTTAACCAAAGGCAGGAGGACAATCATTTTCAGATTCCATGATACTGATTTGCAAAATATTTCTGCATTGCTCAGCTTGCCTAACAAGCTTCGAAATTTTTCTATAAATTTCCTTATAGAGAACAAGGACAAAAAGTACTTCATAAATCACATCCCCTCATCCACTGTGCTCAAATATTACGAACTGGTAACATCCGTTCCACCTTCATCCATGAACCTGGTGGGAGACTATGTCATAGCAACATTCGGTAACAACTGGTATCGTGAGGTGAAATACCTGCTTGAAGATGAAATCCATGCTGTTTATTACGAGAAGAGCAGCCTGATTGCAAGATCCGGCCAGCTAAAGGATATATCTACATCAGAGAAAATTTATGAGATGTCATTCCAGAACCCTATGATCACTCATGTTTTTTCAGAAACTACTAAGAAAATGGTTTCGATCCTGGGCATGCAGCAGAGGATGGTTGGCAAGAACTTCCTTATGGGAATGATCATACCTGAAGCCGTTGAAAGCGAATTCCAGGAAATACTTGGTGATCTGGCTGTTAAGTTCAAGGATTGGAAACCGATAGTTTCTTCTGTATCGAGACTGGAAGAGGCTATTTCAGGCTAGTTTTTTTTCTTTCCTGAATTCTGAGAATATTCTCCCAAGCGGGTATTCTCGGTTATCTACAAACTTTGCAATCAATGCAATGCTAGGATGAACTCTGCTGATTTCTTCATGCATCCTTACGGCTATCTTGCGAAGGTCGTAATGTGCCTGCGGCGTCGAACGGAGCTCAGCGAAATGAACCAGTTCCCTGGCGTTCATGGCTACATAAACTGGGTATTTGTATGCATATGGAACGCAATATTGGGCAACTTCCGATCCATGTGCCGACCGAAGTGTTTCCCAAACCAGACCGGCGCGCGTCATGATCTCCTTGAATTCAGATAGCATCTCCTGGTTTCTGCTTATAATTTCTGGAATATCAAAGCCCGCCCTTGGCGAAAGGGCGCCCCTAATTATTGTCATCATTCTGTGTCTCTGCATATCCCGGAAAGCACCGTAATTTGTTGAGACCAGGAAATGATAGGTAGGGATCTCAAACTCCCTGCCAGGCTTGTCACGCCTGCCCGCACGTCTGTCCGCAGCAGCCTTGATCCATGATATTACTGCTTGTGCCTCAATTGGATGATATGACCCGGTGCCTACCGAAATTGCAACGCCGATTCTCCTGATCTCTTCCTCCTCGGGATTATAACCTATCAGCTTAACGCCAGAACTGTCCTGTATTTCACCAGCTGGCACAGAATCATGGTCTGTCGAGATCCTCGATGGAAATCCGCCCGTTGATATCGATCCGGATGTCTTGATTATCTCCGCAAACTCTCTATTGAGCTCTTCAAAGATGTTCTGGGCCAGGAGCTTTGCTTCCTGCAATCCCGAAGATCTAAGCCTCGCTATCAGGTAAGTAAATGCCCTTGCATTTCCAGATACTCCAAGATTCGTCAGAGTGGATGCTGGAAGAAAGTATCTTAAATCATCCAAAGCCCTTGCACGAACTGCAGTATCGTAAGCCTTTAACGCTAGCTTCCTCTCCTCCGGATCCATAGTATCCATATAAGCAGAAGATCCGGTCTTTCTTGACGTAAACACGCAGGTCTCGGAGGGATACATATCCTGTATCATTTGCTTCAAGGGTTCATATGTCTTTGCATAGAGCGAAAACAGGCTATCACAAAGATCAGTGTAGTCGGCAGCAAGAATACCAGATATGCCTATCTTCTCAGGCTTAAGGTACAGATACCCTTCGTTACCCTTTTTGTCGTAACGAACATACCGTGAGGACTTTTCAATGAATGAAAGCCCAATCCTTTGCTCTTCCATAATCTTCGTAACGACGTTAGAAACATTCTGGATTCCAAGCTGGGCATATATAAGTTCAGCGATCGACTCATCCCCATATTCGCTGAAAACCCTGCTATAGAATTCAGAGCCACGATCTGGGTTGTCTGCGAACTCTTTATCGTAGACATCTCTTATGTCGAGGGCAGAAGCCCTGCTGTACCTTGAAATTAGGGCACCTCTATCTATGCCCCGGTTCAGGGATATAAGAAAGACATCTCTATCCCTGTTAGAGAATGCTTTTTCCTTATCTCCCATCTATCTCTTTTTCTTCCTCACTACAGCAGAGGGCTTCTTCTCAGATCCTTTGGCAGGTACAAAGTAAACATCTGTTGGACTGAATGACTGCAGGCGCTTGAATCTTGCAACTATTGGCATACCCACGTACATATCATCCTGCTCGGCGCCTATGAGCCTTGCCATAAAGAGAGAATCGAATCCTTCAAACTCCACGAGAACAAGATTGAAGGGGGTCTGCGGAAGAAATACCTCGCTTCCGAAGTAGCACGTAGTGTAAGAGTGTATTTTTCCTGTTGTGGGGAGCTCCACCCATTCAGTTTCAGCACCGCACATCATGCAGTGGGATCGTGGCGTGGCAAACCCGTAATGGCATTTCTTGCACCTGCTCCCCATAAGCTTCTTCTTTCCAAGTGCCCTGAAGAACTCCGAATCCTGGGCATAGCTGTGTATGTA
>JAJYZI010000058.1 GCA_021800105.1 Thermoplasmata archaeon | reverse complement strand
GATGAGGAGAATACAACGTAACTCGGTTTTCTCTCCCTGATGTAACTAACAAGATATTCGCTGAACCCCTTAATCGAAGCATTGTTCAGCTTTATGTACCTGTTACACCTCATACCCTGTATTTCGCTTTTATCGTCGTTGCCCAAAGCCACAACAGAGAAAGAATGCTTCAAGCCAAGGTCCGAGAGTTTCCCAGAGATCTCGAATGCGCTCCTGGGATCATTGTATGAAATAACGACAGCATGATTAGCACATTCCGGTGAGGGCACGTCGCCTAAAATCCAGTCCGGATCGGTTGACTCTTGCATCATCGTATTTCGAACAAGCGCAGCAACCTCCTTTATGTCAGAAAGCATTTTTACAGATCTGAAACTTTCTATCCTTTCTGTAGATTCAACAACTGTTGGAGAATCAGACCCTTTCACTGAAGAGCCTGTATCTGCAGCTGACCACCTTTCAATCCTGGAACTCATGTCCGGAACGCTGGGACTCACAAATCTTGCGCGATTGATCTTCTCGCTGACTGAAAGGAGGAAAGGAATGGTCATCCTGTAAGTTGCGAACCCTGTTTCAAGTTCCTGCTCTACTGTTGCAGTCCTGTCATCACTAAATTCCACCTTTGAGACAGATGTCTTGAAAGGATATCCTGATAAAACTGCAACTTCAGGCGGGATCTGTGATGTTTCCCCGTCCAGGGAATATTTTCCAAGAAGAACAATATCCGGTCTCAGTTTGACGACAACGGAGGATAGGACTTTAGCTGTCACCCAGGTGTCTGCTCCCGCATATGCTGGATCTGAGATTAGGATAGCCCTGTCCGCGCCCATCCTGAGGGATGAGTTCAATATTTCTGCTGCTGATGGCGGCCCCATCGTCACTACTGTGACCTGGCCTCCATGTTTTTCCTTCAGCCTGATCCCCTCTTCGACAGCACGTTTGTCGAAGGGATTAATGATAAGTGGAACCTGATCACGCTTTATCCTGTTAGTTGCAGGATCAAACTGTATCTTGCTTATCTCGGGAATCTGCTTGACAAACACCAGTATATTCATGCGACTTCAACTAGGATTTCCCCATTCTCCACCTTTGCCTTGTAAGACTTTAGTGGGGAAATATCGCCAGATCCCTCTGGAGGGCTGACAACAGAGCCATTTGAGGGCTCAAACGTCGCAAAGTGGTTCGGGCATATGAGCTTGCCATCGTCCACGAAACCTTCAGAAAGATCATAATCTTCATGCGTGCAATAACAGGATGTGGCGTAGAAGTTGTTCTTGATCCTGATTATGAGAATCTCCAGATCCCCAACCTTTGCTTTCATCAGATCGCCATCCTTCATGGAAGTTTCCTTACCAACCTTAAACCATGCCATACTTCCAGATTGGATAATCAAATTATAATCTTTCCTTCGTAGAAGACCCTACAATTAAGGGCACTCAACTTTCATCCTGGTGCCATTTCACTTCCACAAAAAAGCGTCATTTTCATTTTTTTATACTTACAATGCATACCTTGTAGTCATGGCGGAAATCACGGATGATGCAAGGAACAAGTTCATTCAGGCAGGCAAAATAGGCAAACTTGCACTCGAAAAAGCCATCTCTGAGATAGAACCTGGGGCACTTTTCCTGACTGCAGCTGAAAAGGCTGAGGGACTAATACGAGAGATGGGGGCCAAGCCATCTTTTCCGGTAAACTTGTCGATTAACAACGAAGCAGCGCACTATACGCCCGCTCCGAACGACAAAAAAGTTTTCAGGACCGGTGATCTTGTAAAAGTGGACATTGGAGCCAGCATAGACGGATACCTTTCGGATAATGCGGCTACCGTTGAAGTGGGAGAAAATGGCAGAAATAGCGATTTAATTGATAGCACAAGGGAAGCGCTCAACAAGGCAATATCCGTTCTCAGGCCAGGCAGCAGGGTTCGTGACCTCGGTCGCGTCATCGGTGAAACAATAACTTCACATGGCTACAAACCGGTCAAAAACCTCGGAGGGCATGGTGTTGGCAGATACGATCTACATTCAGCCCCTTTCATACCTAACTACGATGATCAAAACGGCAATGTGCTTCGGCCAGGACAGGCAATAGCGATTGAGCCATTTGCAAGCACAGGTATAGGGATGATACACAACGGTCCCGGTGGTAACATATATATATTGAGCGGAACAAAGATCAATCAGGATGAACCCGTTTACAGGAACTTCAACACGATCCCGTTTGCATCAAGATGGCTCAAGGACGTCGTTCCGGATCCTGCCTCATACCTTCGTTCCATGATCAAGGCGCGCCAGGTCTCCGAATTCGCTATATTGAAGGAACACAGCGGCGCGATGATAGCCCAGTCTGAGCACACAATACTCATTCTTGAAGACAGGATTGTTGTCACAACGCAGTAAATCACAATTTGCTGAGTATTCTTTGCAATACGCTTCCAGCAAGCTTCTCCGGCGGGAGAGTTGCATCAAGCTTTTCTATTTCTGGTGTCAGTAGGCTTGAATAGAAGGCCGAAACCCTATCGAGATCGACGGCGTTTTCAAGTAAATCATTGCTTCGGTATTTGGCAATACGCTGTCTGGCGACTTCCGTCTTTATTTCCAGAAAAAATGTAAGATCAGGGGTAAGTGTTATGATCCTTGAAACAAACCTCATCCAATCGAGTGCCTGGCTCGTAGATCCGAATGTCCCAGACATCGAGGATCCCTGGTATGCATATGACGATAAAATATACCTGTCGCTTATTACAACATCATGATCCTGCAGATTCTTGACTATCTCCCGCTGATGGTTATAACGGTCGTAGGTGAAGAGTAGAAAGAGTGAAACCGGATCATACGAGTCGGGATTGTCCTGGAGAATCTTTCTCATCCTGGCTGTCGGTTCAGCAGTTGTCCAGACCGTTTTTCCTCCCTCTACCAGCCTCTGTTTCACAAGATTGACAAGAGTGGATTTACCCGATCCATCTATTCCCTCAACAACTGCAAAAACTGGCGTCATAACAGATACACGCTAATTGTGCAAACGCTATTTTATTTTGCTGGCCTAAAACAAGTTTGCCCTTATTGTAAAATTCCCAGATCGCAAAGGGAAATCAAGGCTCCGGGCAAAGGAATAAAGCTTAAATGAATCCCTCCTCTATTGGAATTATGACTTCAGGCTTCAATACAAGGGCAGTGCAGGATGGAGAATTGAGAATCAAGGAATTTGGCAACATGACCACCCCTATATTTGAGAACTCAACTTTTGCAAATCCAAACGAGTCTCAGAATCCTGCTACCGATCATACGAGGGGAAAACCTTACATGTATACAAGGTGGGGAAATCCTACGCTGCAGTCGCTTGAAAAGAAATACGCCTCTCTTGATCAGGTGGATGAAGCCCTCTCCTTTTCATCCGGAATGGCTGCAATTACATCCAGCCTGCTGGCCCTGCTCAAGAAGGGGGATCGCCTGCTTTCCGTAAATGAGCTTTACGGTGAAACTTTCCTCTTCTTTACCAAGACTCTTCCTGCTATGGGAATCAATGTCAGCTTTATGTCGACTGATGAACTGAATAGTAAGGATATTGATCTTAGGAAATATAATGCAGTTTATGCGGAATCAATCGTTAACCCCACTCTTGGGGTGTGCGACCTTGATCATATTGGATCGATAGCTGCTGAAGCAGGATCGCCTCTGCTGGTAGATGCGACGTTTGCATCGCCATATAATCAGAATCCCTCGAAATTCCATGCATCAGTGACGCTTCACAGCGGAACCAAATATATAGGCGGTCATGCGGACATAATACTGGGACTTGCAGGTTTCAGCAAGGATTATCTCGAGAGGATCTGGCTCTCAAGGAAGACCTTCGGTGGTATTCCTGATCCCCTGCAGGCATTCCTTGGCCTCAGAGGAATAAAGACACTTGGTCTCAGAATGAAGGTCCAGAATCAAAATGCACTCGCCCTTGCAAGATTTCTGGAGCAGCACAAAAGCGTAAGGAAAGTATTTTATCCCGGACTTGAGACTTTCAGTTACCATGAAATTGCAAAACGCAACCTGAAGGGGTATGGTGGCATGATATCCTTTGAGCTTAAAGATGGGGTTCCGGCAGCTAGAAAGATGATGAAAAACCTGAAGATATGCTCATCAGCACCGAGTCTCGGCGGTATTGAATCGCTTATCACACTTCCGATCGATACTACGCACGGATCATTGACTCCTGCTGAAAGGGCTAAAATGGGCATTCCTGAAGGATTGATCAGGCTCTCTGTCGGAATAGAGGATTCAGAAGATCTCATAGACGATTTCCAGAAAGCCTTGGCGTGATGAATCAGTAAAGTGAAAGCGATCCAGTGATTGCGTCCAGTTGATCGGATTCTGCGGGACCTGCCCCAAGGCAGGTTACTGTTCCCGGTGGAATCTGCGTGAGGCCCGCATCCGTAATAAGTGAAGTGCTTATTCCTGCCGCCTCAAACTTTTCCTTGATTTCATACAGACCCTTCAGGTCGTCAACTCTGACTACTACCTTCTTCTGGCCCTGATCCAGCCACTGACGGAAGGTTCGTTTATCATTCTTCATTGAATGAAGTGCCAACGAAACAGCCGCGTGAGCTACCTGGGCCGCCATTTTTCCCTTCCCAAGATCCAGATCCTTGCGGACGACAATGATCATCTTAACCTCGCTTACCATGGAACACTCTTCCTTTTCATCCTGAAACCAACTATGTTCACAACCCTATGAAGGGGAGGTGTAATGATAAGAATAATCAGGATCGCAGGCACATTCCAATAGACCTGGAAGAAGAAACCGGGAGCAGCAAGGTAAAGAAGAAGTAATGCCAACAGTGCAAAAGGATACTGATCCAGGAGGAAACCGTTCTGGCCGCTTGACATTCCTATTCTTCGTTTAATGAATGATCCTGTCACATCCCCAAGCATTGATCCGAGGGAAAGCATGAGGATAGGCACTGAAAAGAGCGGTATAACAAAAGTATAGTTGATACCGGAATCAAGAGCGTATGCAATTCCAAATAAGATTAGCCCCAGGATATAGCCGAACACTATACCTCCGACAAAGCCGCCCCAGGTCTTTCCATCGCCAAGTATTCTCCTGCCACTCCTGAAACTCCTGCCGAAATCCATCTTGGTGCTTCCCTTTGTCAGCACAGCAGAAGGATTTGCAACAAATGCAGGCAGGAAAAAATACAGTGAATAGAATATCTGCAGGAGAATATCAGCCATACAGATCCACAGCCTTGAGGACGTCTGCCTTTGTCACTATTCCTTTCAATGTCCCCTCATCAAATATGAGGACGGCATTGGAAAACTTGAGTATCGGATATATCATTGATATGGGGCTGCTTTTGTCAACCTGCGGAAGGGCTGGACCCATTATGTTCTTGACTACCATATTTCTGAGCGTCTCTATCGATTTGCCGTTGACAAGGAGGTCGTTAATTCCAGCCTCTGTGACAGTCCCGACAATCCTCTTCTGCTCCATAACGGGAAGCTGAGAGTACCCCTTCTCCCTCATTATGTTAAGTGCCTTTACAACGGACTCAGAAGAACTTATGACAACCACTGTAGGCGACATGATTTTGGAAACATTCATGTCTATCGAGGTAGCACGCATACCGCTCTGGTTCAGCACTTCGTAAATTTTTCTTACTTTCTCGTAAGTGGGGTTTATTTCCCCTTTTTCCAGTCTTGCTATATAAGACTGGCTCACCCCTGTGCGGCCAGCCAGTTCTTTCTGGCTGATACCGAGATTCTTTCTCATCTTGCGAATTTCCGGTATGGTTGGAAGCATTTCTATACTCATATAGTGACTGCCTAAATAATATTGACCCAAGTTACTTTTAGACAATATCGCAGATGCTGGAACCTGTGGTATTACAAAGGTCGTGGGCAGAACGCTTGTTGCAGCATTTTCCATAACGAAGCATCTAAGAGCTGACTGAGTAAAGTTTTCTCCGCAGGTCTGTCATGTCCCTGGTTTCCCTTATGAGTCCCTGCCTTATCAGCGAAGATAACGAATTCTGGGTTGTTCTGCGGTTAAGGCCAGTAAGCTTCATGATCCTGTCCTGATCTATCGTTCCATGAGAGCTTATAATGAAGTATACAAATCTCGGAGAAGGTCCCCCAGTGATCTCAGGCTGAACGGGGTGTATCCCGAAAGTATCTCCTCTCAGGCTCTGTCGCTGGGTTTCGAGTGCAGCAACACTGGAAAGAGCAATAT
>JAJYZI010000057.1 GCA_021800105.1 Thermoplasmata archaeon | reverse complement strand
GCCGGTTTGACTTTATTCCTGTATATGAAAAGTGTGTTCTTTTCATTTCTATGCCGGCTGATTCGAGTATTTCCCCTGCCTTGGAAAGGCTCATAACATCCGATCGCATGTATCTTGCAACGTCCTGTAGGTCGGTGAAAAAGAGAGATCTATTCTCGTTTTTTAACAAATCTACAAATGGCTTGAACCTCTCATTATTCGATCTATCCGTTGGTTGCATTTTTTCAATGAACGTATTATCTTCAAGGTCACCTGTCCACAATGGTCCTTCTGTCTTATCAGCATAATTCCTACTTACATGCTCATGAAGATTTATTGTTCTAACCCTGGAGAGCATGTTATCTGCCTCTCTGGACCCGGATTTGACCTGGAAGATCATCCTGTAATAGTGACCAGTCCAGAACGAGATTACAGGCCTGATATACTTATCCATCGCGGCGGCTCTTCTTGCAGCATAAGCAACCAAGAGGCGCAGGCCCTTCTCATGTTTGAATGCATCTTTTATTATGACAGATTCGTAGCGCCTGACCGTCTTTTCAGGATACGATCCAGTTAGAACGGAGAGATCAGTTGCAGTTGCTCCTATATATCCCTTGTTCTTAATATTAGTAATAGCTGCATCAAGATATGGCACAACCGATCCGTATGGATCCACATCGATATAATCGAATGGTATCTTTCTGGAAGTTTCTGCGAAGGATTCAGCATGTATCGTGATCGGTGCGGAATTTAGCTTCACGTTATTTTCTATAATTTTCAAGGAAGCTGGGTTTATCTCTGATACATGAACTTCACATCCACCCTCTAGCTGAAATCTTATCGCCCTGATGCCTGTCGCGCCAAAACCGTCCAGAACTCTTTTTGGTCCAATTACGTTGAGAGCAGAAAGAGTTACATCCCTGTTCATCTTCTGGGATGCATTGTAAAATCCAGCTCCTGATTTACCCGGGCCCTTAGAAGGGGTTGAGTCGTCTACTTCTATCCTGCAGCTTCCTTCCTGTACTAACAATCAAGCTCCTTCTTCTCCGTGGAGAACCCTTAGCACCCTGAAGGGCAGAAGACTCCTGTTAATCGGCGTGATATCGAAAACCCTCACCCCTTCAAGACTCCTTATCTCCTGCAGAACCGGATTCCTGGATTTCTTGTGCAATGTCAGGATGAGAGGCTTTGTCCCTTCAAGCGTCTCCGTGATCTCCTTTTGAATTGCCTTGGAGGTATTCTCAAGCTTGCCTAGTTCATCTATCACGATAACATCGGCCATTTCCCTGGCTTTCTGTAAACTAGGAATAAGGATGTCCTCGAGTATTCTGGTGTCAACCCCTATCTTGTCTATCTTCACCCTGGAAACAATTCCTGCTTCGGCGAAAACAACCTTCTTCTTTGTGTAAATGTCAAACAGGGAATATCCAGTCACTTTATTGTTCTCGACTATCTCGTTCATGAGAACTCCATGGACCTTTTCGCCCTGGTTTTCGAGCATACTTATTATCTTCTTCAATGCTTCAGACTTGATCGAACCGACCGGGCCAGTTATACCTATTTTTATTGCCAATTTGCTCACTACTCTATATACATTAGCGGGTAAGCCATATCAGGAATATAGTTCAGACGAGCCACGACTTTCTCTTTCTTGTACGTTATCTCTATTTTGACGTCAAGCATTTCCCCTGCCAATGTTATGTATTTATAGACTCCCTGCCTCTTTTTAACCATCTCAGGATCAATTTTAACTTCAGCACCAGAAACAAAGGGTTGAACCAGTACGCTTTCCCTTATTGCGATCGCAAGCGAATCAAGATTGCTAAGGTTGATCGGGACACCTACATATTGGTGATATATTGTACCTAGTTTTATTCCTGCCTCAAAAATAGCCCTTTCCCTGTCTGTGCAATTGAAATGTGGTTCAGCAGGGTCATGCATTAGAGTCCGATATCGCTCAGCAGTAATTTAATCTTTCATTATATTACAACGTTTTGCTTTCAAATATTGCTGGAAAGGGCACAATACAATCAATCTGAAAATATGATACAAATTTCTCATAGAGATACTGCAAATCTGGTCCTGAAACGGAGATATACAGACACCTAATCACCTAAATTGCCAGAAATTTATGCTTTTCTTGCAATGAGGTCTCGATGTTATTTTGCTTATAGAAACAATGAACTGCTATCAATGCATCTGCAGGATAAAATTCGAATAAAAAAAATGAAATACGAAGAAGAAGCTTGATTGGCAGACATCCAAGCACCCTTGGACTTTCAGTATGAGAAGGTATTATTACAGCGATTTACATTCGCAGTCTGATAATGGCACAATCATCAAGATCAGCAAAGCAGATAGCCGAGCAGGCTGGATCCTACCTTACCGTGAGGAATTTCTACAGGTTATTTGCCTTTATCCTAATCGTATCAGGTGCAGGATTTTATGTAGGCTGGTCTATTGCTTACGACACATGGGGAGATATAGGTCTGTACTCCTTTGCAGTTCCACTTATAGTGATTGGGGTTCTTCTGCTTGCCCTCGATCTGGAGAAGAATGCACCTCAGGAAGAAGACTCTGAATAATCTTTCTCTCATAGTCTGTCGCAGATATGTGTAGTTTCTTTATCTTCCCCCTGAATAGCATGAAGCACTCGGAGTGGTTATAGTTCTTACCTCCTGCAAGCAACTCTGGCTGTATATCTGGGTAGTCAACACGCCCTTCTCTATTTACCGGGTTCCTTATAGATCTGGTTCTGAAGAGAAAAGACGCGATCGAATTATCCCTGATGGTATTTGCAAATTGTGATCCCTCTAGATCATAACTGTTCTGAGTTATCCCTATCACTGATGTGTTGAAGTGCCTGGAATTTCTGAATAGATTGGCGAGAAATAGTGCTGTGCCAGGGTTATTCTGATAAAGATGCATCTCATCTATTAGAAGCACTTTGTCTGTATCATCTGACCTAGCAATATATCTTGCTGTTGTAAGAGAAAATGCAAGAATTTTTTCTCTTTCCTGTCCAGGTTCAGACGGTGCTCGAATAATCGTGACTCTTGCATCTTTAAGCGGTACCTCAATCTTTTTCCTGAAAAACCTGTCTTTAAGGTACCTGATCTTGTCGTTAAGGTCTGGATTCCTGATGTTTTCCGTTAACTTCTCAATGATTGACTGAATTCCATTATAATCGTGGATGGATGAGGAAGCCGCCCTGAGCCCTGACCTTTCCTCCTCATTAAGAGAAAGTGTGTCTGTGAAAAAGGTGATCGCCTCAGATACGCGTGTATCGGCAGGGTAGTATTCGAAGAAATCAATGTATTCGCCACGCGAAGCATCAAGAACGTTTGCGCCGCCGAAGAATCCTGCGCCGTATTCATCCAGAGGATCTACAATAACAGCTCTTTTACAAACTCCTGTTATGAGCATCCGCATCAGTAGAATTTTTCCAAAATACGATTTTCCGGATCCCGTTTCTCCTATTATCAGAAGATTATGTGAAGCTTCCTTCATCTGGTTAAGGAAAATTGGCATGCCAGTAGATGCATCGCTGCCGACCAGGATTCCTGACAAGTCCGGTTCAGCAGAAAGGAATAAGGGGATCATAGTCGACAACGGGTCCGAATCGACAAGATACCTAATCTTTGTGCTTTGAAGTAGCTTTATGAAAAGAGAGTTTTTCCTCATATACTCGGGAGCTTTGAACTTCAAACCAAGCAGATCCATTGACATAAGAAACTTGTTTACGGATCGCTGCAAACTGGCTGGATGTGAGCTGGATATCTTCACTGCAAGTGAAAGGTCAAAAAGGGAATTTCCGCTCAGACCCGTGCTCTTGAGCATCCTGTCAAGCTCTGGTATCTCACTTCTTATCCTTTCGTTCCTCACATCAACAGATCTGTTCACCCTTATTTCTGATGCTCTCTCAGCCCTCATGGCCTTTAGTTTCCTTGATCCGGCTTGCGCAGGGATGCTTCTCAGTGTAACTATGATAGTAGAGTCCTCTCCAAACGAATCTATCCATCGTGAAAATTCATTTTCGAGCGCATATGAGGCAT
The DNA here is from genome assembly GCA_021800105.1 of Thermoplasmata archaeon. Taxonomy (GTDB): domain Archaea; phylum Thermoplasmatota; class Thermoplasmata; order Thermoplasmatales; family Thermoplasmataceae; genus UBA582. The sequence continues at coordinate 2,329 of JAJYZI010000057.1, read as the reverse complement.
TTTCAAGGAAATATTTCACTGAATATTTTTTCCTGATGTAGTACTTCTTCCTCAGGCGGATTTTGATACTATCACCTTGAGATCGAATTTCAAGCAGGATTGCCCCGGTGATTATGAAAAGAGCACCTAGATTGAATGCAGGTATATGGATTCCAGCTCCTCCTCCGTTACAGTTTTTCTTGTTGAGAAGCCGCTGCCTTCCAGCAGCGCTATAATATTCAAAGCGCTCTTTTCAAGTCCAGCCAGCTGTGAATTCTGGTTAACTATGTCCCCAAAGACGGCAATGTATACGCTATGATAGACTGATCTGGAAATTAACCCACTTACCATGTTGTTGTAGGAAGCAGCGCCCTCAGATTCATTCTCGTTAGGTTTTGCCTCATTCTTTTGATTTAAAGGAACTAGGAAGATTTTCATTTCACCGTTGACAGAGTTCAACGCTCTCCTCACGCTATCATATATGGATGCGGATAATCCTTCAGAAACGTCATATATGTCGCTTGAAAGCAGGCGAAAAACAATCCCAGCTTTATTATTTTCTTTCACAAAGGTAAAATCTTTCGTATTTGAAGTAAAGTTCATTTGGATATCGAATGATTTCCTGCTCAATTTCCAGGATATCCATCCTACCAGCCTGAAAAGCACATGTTTTTGTCCCCTCTTGTAAATAGTGACAAGAAGACCCACTGCTAGCAGTGCAATAGCGACTATAGGTAAGATCCTGTATACCAGAAATGCAATAAACGCAAATACAGCAAGTATAATTATCCTATCAGGAGAGAGGCCTAGTATTAATGACCTGAATCCGTATAGATTAGGTGGGAACCTGCTTTGACGCATAATCAGAAGTCCTTCCTGTAGTCCAGATCCCTTCGGTACAGCTCGCTCCAGTCAATGCCCTTCCCAGATCCGGAAACAGGCATGTGCATACCGGCTGCGGATCCAATTGTGCCAGCCACGTCAAGCGAAGCGATACCTGCGGCAGTTCCTTGAACTCTGCTTATTGTATCCTGCATGGATATTCCATTTGCAAGGCCAAGAAGCGAAGATGATGAGAATATCCTGAATGACGAGACAATAACGAATGGGGATGAAGCTGCAAATATCAGAAATGCCAGTTGAAGAAGAAAGTTCCCGGATGATTCAATAGCAAAATATACCGCTATGATGGTGAAAAAAGGGAAAACTGCGGTTTCCACGAAAAGCTTCCACATCCTCTTTGCGTATTCATCGATTTTCGGTATTGCAAAGAGTATTGAAAATACCGGTAAAAGTATCGAAAGCACAATAAGAAGGGCCTGCCTCAGTTCTAGTGTTACTATAAGACTTGTTGTTGCGAGGAAATAACCGCTCAGGAAAAAGAACTCCATTATAGAAAGATAGGACGGTGCTGCTCCTGACACCTGCGATATAGAAGACATAGATGAGGCGTACGACAGACCGGAGGACCAGTTCACGCCTGCATTATTCCATATGAAGGAGAAGCCCGAGCCTGATATGTACATTATAACTGCCAGGACTTGGATCGTGAACAGAGGAAGGACAACAGCAAGTGACATCCTTATCAGTATATTCAGACGATTAATGGGTCCCCAGACAGAATTGATTGCAAGAAAAGCTGTCGCCATGACAATAAGCGCGATCTCTGTAATTATAAAATAGGAAGCGCCGAACACAAGGTTGTATATTGCAAAGTAGGCAGTGGATCCACCGATAATTGAAAAAAAGGAATAGCTGGGATTCAACCCGTATTGCATTGCAATATACCAGAATGGAGTGATTATTGCAATATAAGTGCTGTCTATTACAGCGAAAAGAGAAAAAAATACTGACTCAACGGACAGGTTATCACGAGCCGATTGCTATATATTGGAAGATTGCGTACAAAACACCGCTGATGGCAAGCACGTAAATAATTGTGCCATAGACAGCGTTTTTCAGTCGCAGCTTTGCCTCTGTCTTCTTTGTTTCTTCCGTGCTGAAGAAGCCCAGAGCTATCGGTATCCAGAGCAGTGCAATCACTATAGCTGAAACTGACAGTGCAATCAGGTAAACTCTGTTCAGTATATCGTAGACCTGCGTGTTTGTCGTCGAAGATGCAATAAATGCAGTAAGTTCATTTAGTGGCATTAGGGTGGAAAGATCAGCCCATATTTATTACTTCGCCAGGATCCGCTTCAACGTGGAATGTTATTTTTCCTCAATCTCCATTCGTATCTTATTCAGGAGATCCTTCCTACCAAGGCTTCTGATCCTTGCTTCCTCAAATCTTTTCTTGTCGTCATCGGTCTCTAGAATTAGTTCAGGTACAGAAATTGCTTTTCCTTCC
>JAJYZI010000056.1 GCA_021800105.1 Thermoplasmata archaeon | reverse complement strand
GGTCCATTGAATCAAAAATATATTTGTAAATGCCTGCATTTTTTTTTAATAATTTGAAGATATATTTTCAGAGTTGTGAAGAACTTCATGCGCGTGAGGAACTTATTATAAAAGTTAGGTATATGGACATGTATGCGGAAATTGGATCTTCTTAAACTGCTTATTTACGCTAGGGGAACCGCAAGGAGAGACAATGAGTGTATACCATCCAGAACTCACCTACAGAAGGAAATGTTCTTACTCTTAAAAGAGACAGTTTTCCAAAAGGAGGATTGGTATAAATTCGTACCACACTATTATGGACCATTTTCACGCGAACTGGACTACGATCTCAATGAACTAGTGGCGTCTGGTCTTGTAAATGAATCAACCGGTTTTGCCCTAACTCCAGAAGGTTTCAAAGATGCCGACGCACTGTGGAACACTCTAGATCAACGCCACAAGACAGCGCTTTCAAGAATCAAAGAAAGATACAATAGATTAACTTCAGAGAAACTCTTAGATTATGTGTATGGAAAATATAAGAAATATAATGTTAAATCTGCTGTAATACTGGACAATCTATATATCTACTTTGATTCGTTTGCACGCGAAAATGATATTACAATCGATGACTTGGACACGGCATTCAACAGAATCAGGCATTCCGTAAATGAAAATCGTAACTGATTCTAACGTATTTTTTCGAGCAATTCTTGGAAGAAAATTTGGAACTGCAAGCAAAATGGTAATGCAGCTGATCAGAGAGGGCAGAGTTACATCGTACACTTGTGATGCCTTGATGGGAGAAATTGGAAGAATAATTAAGAGCGACCCGAAACTAAGTAAAATTGATCCTGTTTATTTTCGCCAATTCCTAGATGATCTTGATAATTGGCTTAGTTACGTCCCCATGAAGGATTTGGAGCACGACCAGAAAATGCTTAACAGGATTGGAAATGATTGGTACATTATTGCGATAGCCAGAAGCATTGGCGCTGACTTTATCATCACTTATGATAAAGATTTAATTTCCATGAAAGGCGAATTGAAAAATCACGACTATATTGATATTCTGACTTCAGAAGAGTTCATTGAAAAGTATAAAAAATAGATCATGTGCACAAACTGCTGTAATTTCGAAAAGATCCTGTTTGATCTTAATCAACCTCCTCCTTAAGATACTTCCTGCCTGTCATCCACTCCTCATCCAAGTCCATCAGGATGGGGCATACAACCGGATCCGTGACATGTAGCACTCCAGAACCTCTCCATATAACATGTCGACTATCATCCTCAAATAGTATGCTCGGCCCTCACATCTCTTCCTAAAATATTCTGAAATGTGATCACAGCGTCCAGAATGATTTATTGAATAAGGCTCTAATAAGTCTATAATTTTCATGATCCGATGTTTCTGTTCTTTCTCACATCTATTCCCATTTCCTTCATGAGTACAATGGGAATCCCAAACACCAAAAACAGTGATATTATGGAATACAGATACGAAGTAATCATCCCAAGGATTTGGAGCTGTATGGCGAGTAGGGCAAACGAATAGACAACACCCATTAAGGAGCCGACTAACAACCTCCATATTGCTGGAACTCCGAGATCCTTTCCGTTTTTCCGACTCATCACAAATGAAATTGCTGCACTCAGGGAAGCAACAGCACCCAGTATAGTCAGGCTTAAAAAAATAATAAAGAAAGTGTTAATAATAAAGAAATCACCCCACTCAAAGTTGACCCTGGTAGGACCAGTAATTGGTCCCTATGCTTTTTGCAATGCCCTGGCAGTAACCAGCAAATGAAGCGACGACTGTAGAACCGATGCCGAGGCTTACCCTTGTAGCCCAACCTGGAAATATGGATAGAGTGCTGCCATCAGCATAGTATCCGTACCATGATATAGTTGACGCCAAAGTTCCTACAACAGTTACCCATGGATAGTACAGTTTAAGGTAATCTAATTGGACAACGGACGCAAGAGCTGCCACAGTCAAACCAGAGGCAGCTACAGCAGCCCCAAGAATTGGAGCGGCAATAGTGGAAATGCTAAGTATAGGAGCAGCAAGGGGCAATCCAAAGCCAAGAATTGTAACCACAACACCTACAACGAAAGCATAACTCCAGCCATTGTTCATTACGGAATTAAATTCCTCCTGAGCGGTGTTGCCTGCGAACAGAGTGTTGTATGTATCATGCTCACTATATGTTACGGACCATCCCCCGAGCCACCAAGGGGCATGAAAGACATAATAGCTTATCTGATCCATGAGCCATTTGCCAATATCCATCCACACACCGCCCGGCAAATATGATGGGTTTATCAGAATATAGTTGGAGTTGCCTCTTGTAAAAGTGGTTACTGCCGCGTTAGATATTGTGCCAGCATCTAGCTGCTTCAAAATTATCTTGCCTTCTTGCAGATTCGCCTTCTGGTCCTTTACGATCTGCTTGGCATCAATTTGCTTCACGAGGCTAATCGCTGCCAGGGTATCCTTCAGGAATTCAGCAAAAAGTGACTGTTCAGATTGCGTATTCAAAACCTGCTTTCCATCGGCATTAGGGTTTATGTGCGTAAGATACCAGTAAGAAAACATTGTGTTCAAAGATGCCTCGGGAGCTGCAAGTCCAGTTTCGTGCGGGCTTGAAAGTTCGACAGCCTTCGCGTAAAGCGACATATGAAAATACATATCATTGGTTCCCCGCTGCTTGAACAGGAGAGTTTTGTTGGTTTACGTTCGCAGTGTTCACATTTCCAAGAGTAACCTAGGGAATCATTATCGCAACTGCGATCATTGGAATAGCACGCCGAGCCCATTTCCTAGGTATACTTGCCTCGGACATAAGTTATGATCTGGTTAATGTTTATAATATTTCCGGTGTTCTCGGGTGTGGGTCATTATTCTCGTTCGGCTTCTCCTTCCGACTTTGTAATTATGACGTAAACTCGCTTCCCTAGATACCTTCTATCTGGTCATCTTTTATGCTCAGCTTGTTGTCGAGTACAAGGACCTTCCTGCTCACACATGGTTAATGCATAGATCATCCTAGGAAGGAGAGGGACTGGAGAACATAAGAGCAGGAATTCTCCACCAGGATCAAGACAGCAATGAAGGATCTTGATCCACTAATACAGGAAACTGTATCCACAGTACACATTATACATGGCCCCGGGCATCCTTATTCACTGTCACTGGATCAAAGGGTCAAGCTTCTTCTTATAAAGCAGCTTGTCTCCGAATTCAAGGGGATGTTTGCAAACATGCTTGCCGTCTTCTCCATGCTCTCTGGAATAGATGTATCATACAAGACAGTGGAAAGACTATATTCAGATGATGAGGTCATAATTGCCATACATAACCTGCATGCACTGTTATTGAAAAGAAAAAAGGTGACGAATTCAGACGCTACCGGTGACGGGACAGGTTATTAGCTGACAGTGAAGAAGAAATACGAGTCACATGCACAGCATCTCAAGGATAAGGCTAAGGAAAATCCCGATCATGGTAAAGATGCAAGTGAATCTAAAGGTCATAAGAAACGGTTATTCGCATATTCCTTTGCAATAATGGATCTGCAATCCTCGTTGTACCTAGCATTCGGTTCATCCATGAAATCCGAAAGGGAAGCATATGACAGGGCAATGGATCTTCTCTCAACCCTTGGGTTGGAGATGGATTCCATCAGGCTTGACAGGTATTATTCATCCCCGTCATACGTGGATAAACTGGGAGATACCAAGGTCTTTGTAATACCCAAGAAGAATGCTACCCTGAATGGATCACAGAAGTGGAAAGATACGATGAAGGAGCTTGTTGCTGATACAATGTCATATCTGTAACAGTACCATCAGAGAAGCAATTCCGAATCAGGATTTGCAGCAGACAAGAAGATGCTTGGATGGAATGTGGCACAGATAAGAAATGACAGGATCGATAATGCTCTATTCTGCACCGGCGTTTGGCACAATCTGTTCAATATGGGCAGGTCGTAGAATAGTGATCCACACTCTCCATGCTCTTGTTGTCTAACTGTAACTGGATCCGTAACAAGTGCTTTCCCATTGTCTGATTTCTTATCCAGAACTTCTATGATGACGCCTGTGTCCAGCAGAATCAATTTCTCTTCTCCCACCTTTTCTTTTCGATCTCCTTAAGGAGTTTCTCCTTATCTTCAAATTCAATGCTTCCCCTTAATGACTTAAGGAGATCCTCCTTGCTCTGTGATTTGATCAGTCTGTCCAAAAGCTCACTGAAACTCTCGTTCTCTTTCTTGAATCCCCTTAATTCATCGTACACTGACTTCTTGATTGTGATAGTTTTTGACACAACATATGTTTATGTTTAAACATCATATAAATTTTCACAAACAAACTGGAAAGACTGCTTTTTTATAGCTTGTTCAATACATTAGTTTGAAACTTTAATCAAATCTCGACCGGTTCACGCTTAAATTTATTAATCTTCCAGTATAATGGAGTCGTGAAAAGCACATCGTCATAATACTAGGCATTCAGATCGTTCAAGGATCGTTCTCAAAACCTCGGAGTTGCTGAATATAAAGCTGATATTCCTCATCCGTATTCTCTCGATCTGCGTCCTATAGAATTCATCTGGAAGAGCGTCAAGAGAGCGGTGTCCATTGCGTCAATAAAGTCTAAAGAGGAGCTGAAAGATACCTAAAAAAGAGTTTTCTGGAGTTATCAGGAAGGCTGACATTTGCGAAAAGATGGGCAGAGAAATTCCTTAACAAAAGTATAATGGTGTAGGTAATTAACTATAGTTCGCCGATAATCGGCTTTATTTTGTTAGTAATGAGTCCTTGTCTTGTAAAGACATGGAGAGTTTTTTTTAACTGTAAAAGCTATGCCGCTTATGTGGGAAAGGTGATCAAAATTCATATCTTTCATGTTACTCAGTACAACTATTATGTGACCAAGAGCTGAAAGCGTCGAGAAGACTTTCTTTTATATCTGGCCAATCCTTATAATTCTGGTCGAAGTGTATCATCGATCCATTTGCTGGAACTTGAAAGTGGATATGTTCATGTTCAACTCCTATTTTGTATGCAATCCTACTAAAGTCCATAGGTTCAAATTCGAGTGAGTGGTAAATGTACTCTTGACCAAGTTCATTTCTCCCTTCATCATCGAAATTGAACCTGCTTAAAATTGATTTACGAATAGCAGGATATATTTCATCTTGCCAGTTTGCATCGCTTTCATCGAAGTGCATAGGCTTTCGACAGTTGGAGCAAGGAATATGAAAATGACAATGTTCTATTCCTGCTTCGAGCTCTTCATCTAGGGCATTCCTCCTTAAGAAATCCTCAATGATTAAGTAGACTGATTGTGCTTCCTCCTTTATGTCCTCTGCTTTTCTTTGTGCTTCTTCTGTGTACACCCTTTCTTCATACTTACCTCTATAAAATTCACTCAATTTTGCTTTGTTAAGAAACTTACTAAAAATATCATTGATATAATTAAAGTCCTCGTCAATTTGGCTGTCGTGTTTGTCAAATATCTTTGAGATTTCTGCTTTGTCCTCCTTGTTATATTCTTTGTTAAAAGTTAACGATAAAGTTGATAAAAAGGACTTGAAGTAAACCCCTTTAACATAGGATCTGAAAATGAAATTATCGGGTGTATATTCATTAGTAGAAAAATTGAAGATTTTCTCGGCATTGTCTATGTAAGTAGCTATTATTCCTCTTTCTTCATTGGAAAGCATATACCTATTTAATAAAACCATTATTTTAATATTTTCGGGTCGTTTTGCTCTGTTTAACAACTACCTTTAAAAACCTCCATGTGAGCTATTCTTCCCTTAATTTCCTCTCAGTTTCCACTTAATCCAGAGATTTTACACCTGTCTTTTCTGTGTGATTTATATAGTCACCCTTTCTTAGCCCTTGAATAACACTACGAGGGTTTCGAAAAACCCTCACCCGTCTCAGAACGGTACATTTCTTTTAAGACATCATCGACTCAAGCATGTCGGAAATGAATAATAATTTCGGGAAGCGGATATTTACACCATCCCTTTTTGCAAGGGATATTCTTTACTTAGCGAGCCACCTTCCAGAAATTTTAGGAGCAGTGAGAAGCAGGTCTGTCTCCAGGAAATTTGCTGAAAAGATCATGACAGTGATAACAGCAGTCAACGGTTGTGTCTACTGCCAGTGGTTTCATGGAAAGCAGGCCCTCTCTAACGGAATCAGCATGGAGGAACTATCAGAACTTGTAAATCTCCAATTCCAGTCCCATGCCTCTCCTGACGAGGCTCCTGCCCTTGTTTATGCTCAGCATTATGCAGAAACGGACCGGAATCCTGAACCGGAAATGACACAGAAACTCGTGGAGTTCTATGGAGAAGAGACTGCATCCCACATTCTTGTTTTTATCCGGCTTATTTATTTCGGCAATCTCGCGGGCAACACATGGGATGCGGTTATCAGCAGGATTAAAGGAGACCCTGCAGGGAATAGCAGCCGGATTTTCGAGGCTTTCTTTGCTTTTTCGGCAATGTGGGTAATGATTCCTGCCATGATTTTCACAAGGAAGGGCCCCAACTAAATTTTTCTTCAAATTCGGCCGATGTCAGAATCCAAGGTTCATGTGCATCTGTAATTCGGGCCCATGCCTCATTGTGTGAGGGAGAGATTGTCAATCCAATCGTTTTAAATGTTTGAGAGGTTAACTTTGTCGTGTCGATGACGCTTTAAACGCTGGAGCGATAACAGATGTAACCGCCGGTTGAATATTGTGCATTTTCGCC
>JAJYZI010000055.1 GCA_021800105.1 Thermoplasmata archaeon | reverse complement strand
AGGAGGAAAGCGAGGATCATGAACATGAAATACTGCTTGGAAAGCTTTTTCCCGTTTGTTACCGGCTCTATCGAGCATGAGATTTTCATCTGATCCCTTCCTGTAGGGATACGATTATCAATGAATGAATATAAACGCTCACATATCAGGATAAATGGATTTTCTGGCCAAGAAGGCTGAGTGCTATAAGGACGCCAAACACAATGAAGCCTGCACCAAGCACGAAGTAAATGGTTCCGAGAATCAGGATCCCTATCGAATAGTTCAGCGAACTCGCCTCATACGCGGAAGTTGCAAGCCTGAAAAGATAAATGGAGGCAGAAAGCGTTATAACAACGAGTGCAAGCTTGATAATGTCTTTTACAAATGATTCAGGGAACTCCATGCGTAACAATAAAACAATTCACATATAATTTTATGCTTTAGTTTAGTTAGAAGTTCAAGCATCTTTGGGGGTACCGGAGAATTTTCTCGCAACAAACGAAAAAAACTTTGACGTTCTGGAGCATGCAAAGAAGATTCCGCCCCAGCATGAGACCAGAATCATGAAAAATAGCATCTTGAAGCGAGCCTGGCCACTCGCCAAAAATATAGAAAGTACGCTAATCGCCAGTGCAATGAGAACAAGCTTGTTTATTCCAGCCACCGGCATATTACGAATGGTCCTACGCTTCTGGAAACCGGTCCCCAGACATCTCGGACATATAACATAATCTCCTTCAGGAATAATCTTTCTTCCACCACATTCTTCGCATATCTTTCTCAAACAGCACACCATGTGAAATGAAGCATATAACACTACCTAATTTCACTTCTTGTTACAGATGTATCTTCCATGACAAGGCAAATCATGGTAGCTTGATTTTCTTAGCCTTCCACTCCAAGGCAATCTGGTGATTCTTTTCTTCGTATTCAGACGCGAGTCTTTTGATTTGATCGAGAGACAAAGTTTCCTTTACGAAAAAAGAGCCTTCAGCTTCCTCTACGATCCCTATTCTCATAAGTGCATCTATCTTTGTATTGTCGAAAAGTGGTTTCTCAAGCTTCCTTGTTTTCTTTTTCTCCATCTTGAAGACAACAGATCTGAGAATTCTCCCGGCAACGAAATCCTTGTATACCGGATCGCTAGTGAAAGAAACAAACTCATTCCTGACCGATGATATTAACTTTGCCGCTTCAAGTCTATCTTGATCAGAGAAGGCTCTAGGATTGCTCGCAAGAAATCCCACGGATAACGCTTCATCAGTTTCTATCCTGAAAAGCGGGAAAACTATGCCTTCCGAGAAAGAAGGCTGGAGGTTGTCAAGCAACGATTCCGGATCTCTCAGGGGCCTTCCTTCAACCATTTCCATCAGACTGGATGGCATAAAATCATCTGGAATTCCGGCATCGTTTTTTAACTGGAATACAACTTCATCCACCTTTGCGGCACTTTTGCCGTTTTCACCGAGTTTTCTGGTAATAGCATATATCGTAAGCTTGATCAGGTCCTCTCTTGTGATTTCATCAGGAATGACCTGTCCTGGCAGAGTTGAAAAAGGAATTGAACCAGGATCATAGATCCTGAGACCGGAACTATTGTTGATCCTTATTTCCGGCAGAATGCTCATTATCCTATCCTCTGCCATACCGGTCAATATTTTCAATTGAACTGTAGATAAAGGTGCAACCACATAAGATTTGCGTGAGCCGTCAACAAGGGAGTAGGTTTCTCCACTGTCCAGTACCTCCGGCAATTCATGTACGCTCGCAAAGTATCCGGCAAGTACGGTTCTTTCTTTCATGCCTTTATTCGACAAAAGTAAGCCAGTGCCTGTATTTCGAATCTTTGCCCCGAACTACCTTGAAATATCTGTCTTTCACTGTTTCGGAGATACTTCCTTTCTGTGCTGATGTCAACTTGTAGCCGCTTATTTCTGAAATCGGGGTGATCTCTGCAGCCGTTCCTGCAAAAAACGCTTCATCCGATGTGAGCAACTCGCTCAGGCCTACACGTTTCTCTATGACGGGGTTTTCACGCTCAAACATTTTGATGACAGAATCTCTGGTTATACCGGCAAGTATTGGACTTTCAAGTGAAGGCGTGTATATTCTTCCGTCCTTGACTGAGAATATGTTTTCGCCAGGGCCTTCTGCAACGAAGCCTGACTTGTCAAGCAGCACGGCCTCATTGTAGCCGTCCATCTTTGCATCATGTGACGAAAGATAAGAGCTGAGGTACTGTCCTGTGCCCTTCGCCATCGATGGTATTGCAGTTGCATCGATTTTCCTCCATGGTGATATCTTAACCCTGATTCCCCCCTCTGATTTCCCTAAATAGAGATCCAGCTTTGTTGTAATGATTGCCACCGAAATCCTGGGCTCATTTGGATGCAGGCCAAGTCTGCTGTTAGCATAAAAGGCAAGAGGACGGATATAACTGTCAGTATTCTTGTTCTTGACAATCATTGAGATTATTGCCTCCCTGATCTGATCTGGCGTGTAACCAAGTTCCATTCTGTATATATTCGCGGACTGGAACAACCTCTTGACATGATCGTCGAGCCTGAAAATGGCAACACCATCATCAGTCTGGTAGGATCTTATTCCCTCGAATATCCCAGTGCCGTAGTGGAGCGCATGTGTAAGTATACTTACATTGGCTTTTTCAAACTCAATAGTTTTCCCATCCATCCAGACAAATTCAGGTTTGTATGCCATAGTCCTGTATTGCCCTACCAGTTAAAAATGTGTTGTCTACGGATATTCATAATTTCCTCACATTTAAGGGCAAATCTGGGTGATATGTCTGACTTTACACTTGCTTAGTTTTGGGAATGAAATAACAGACAGAAGTTCTCTTTTAATGGGTTTTCACGCCATTTAGAATCAAGAGATATTGTATACTCGCATTCCAGGTGAAAACATTGGCAGGAAAATATAGGTACTTGCAGCCGGAATGGAAGCTCCATAACGTAAATTTAAATACTTCTTTATATATTAGTTGTCTGACGGTTTGAATGGTAGGAGACAGGTTCAACTATTATCTGAAAATGATACTCAATGCTTCCATGGATGAATATTCGGCGATATCTGAGCAACTTGAGAATGATACCATGATATCTGTGGACGAAGCCGAGGAACTGGAGCACCTCATCGCCAGATACATGCAGGCTAACAACTACAAGCTTGGAGTAAGGATCATAAATTCTGTGACAGGCAACGAGGAACTTCCTCCTAAAACATTCGTTGATAATTTCGGCGATACCGCAGACTATCTGGGTGAGGAGGAACAGTATGGTATTACCTGGAAAACCTATGCGCCGAAGCGCGGCTTCATCATGAGCCCGGTAAAAAAATGGTATTACAATGAACGGATCTCACAGTTGCTTTCTAAAGCTCTTATTGACGTGATACCTGGCAGGTTCATATCTTACTTTGACACGCCCCCTTGGGTTCTTGGCACAGTGATGGCTCCAGGATCAAGGTACCTGGCGCTTTCTGAATTGGTGGAGCTTGCGATAGCACGAGGCGTATTGGCGAACTGGGACGCGCTCGTTATGATGGGCATTCCCGCAGATTATGTGAAGGCAATAAAATCAACCAACGTGGGATTCCAGAAGGATTCATCGAACTGAATCTTCATCTTTATGCAATAGTTAATTATTTCAGTCATTCCGCACTCTCCTATCATGAAATATGATGGAATAATAACGCCGATGCTTACGCCATTCAAGCAGGACGGTTCCGTCGATCTGGATGGCACAGATCGGCTCGTGGAGTACCTGAAAGGCATCGGAGTATCCGGGCTTTTTCCGCTCGGATCTACAGGGCTTTTCCCCTATCTGTTTTCCGAGGAACGTGTCAATTACCTGCAACATGTAAATGACATAAAGGGTGATCTGAAGGTATTCGCGGGTATCGGTTCATCAAACACAGAAGAATGCGTCAAGTTTGGCCGGAATGCAGCCGATATCGGCTGTGACATTCTTGTTCTGATGCCTACTTATTACATTCACCCTTCACATGATGAGATATACAGGCACTTTTCCATCGTTCTGGATAAGGTGGACAGGGACTTCTTCATATACAACATACCGCAGCTTTCTGGAGAGTTCATCCCTATCGACGTCATAGCTAAATTGAAGGAAGAGTATTCGCATGTTGTAGGGGTAAAGGAATCTTCAGGCGACATGCGATACTTCTCAAAGCTCCTTCCTCTTTCAGGAAAGAACTTTTCAATATTCAACGGGCAGGATGATCTCCTTTTACCATCTATTGCACTCGGGGCGGATGGCGGAGTATGCGGCTTGTCGAACTTTAACCCGCTGATTGTGAAAGTTTATCAGGAATACAGGAATGGTGAGATGCAGAAGGCACAGGAAACGCAGATGAAGGTCAACACTCTTATGAGGGCAATAAATGCATCCAACTTCCCAAGCGGCTACTATCATGCATTTTACCACAAGATGGGTATGCAGGGCGGATACCGGGCACCTATGCTGGAACCGTCCGATGAAGCAAAAAGGTTAATCGAGCAGGCTCTCGAGGAATCGTGAAAAATATAAATAGCGACTTGACCTTACCGAATGCCTTAATGAAGGAGGATTAATCATGGATAAAAATACGTATGTAAAATTCGAGACTCCCGATGGTTTACAGAAATCTCTTCTGGATCTTGTTGAAAACTCTTACAGGAACGGGAAGATAAAGAAAGGAACCAACGAAGTGATAAAGTCTATTGAGAGAGGGGAAAGCAAGATCGTTGTGATATCGGAGGACGTCAATCCGCCCGAGGTTGTTTACTATCTGCCAATGCTCTGCGACGAGCGTAAGGTACCATTTGCCTACGTAAAGAGCAGATCCGAGCTGGGCAAGCGTGTTGGAATTGCTTCTGCAGCATCCATCTCAATCACAGATTTTGGCAAGAGCGAAGATCTTTACAAGAAGATCACAGACGAAATCGCAACTATCAAGAAGTGAGTTCAATGGCAGACGATGCAACTCCCGCAGAAGTTCTTGAACTGATGGGCCGGACAGGCATGGCAGGAGAGGCAACTACTGTAAAGGTTCGCGTTCTTTCAGGACGGGATCAGGGCAGGATCATTGCAAGAAACGTTCTTGGACCGGTAAGGATCGGGGACGTGGTAATGCTGAGGGAAACCGCAAGAGAAGCAAAGAAACTATCAATCAGGTGATTTAATGCAATTGAGAAACTGTACATTCTGCGGAACACAGATAGAACCAGGCACCGGCGTCATGTATATCAGGAGAGACGGTGCATACCTCTTTTTCTGCAGCCGAAAATGCAGGGTCAACATGCTGCATCTTCACAGGATACCCAGGAAGATCCGGTGGACAAACGACTTCAGAAACATCAAGAATATGAAGCACAAGACTGCCAAGAACCCGTGATTTTATGGAACGAACGCTTGTACTGATTAAGCCGGATGGCATAAAGAGAAGGCTTTCCGGGGAAATTATTTCCAGATTTGAGCGAAAGGGTCTCAGGATTCTGGGTATAAAGATGCTAAAACTCGATCGAAAGAAGGCAGAGGCTCATTATGCAGTGCATAAAGACAAGCCTTTCTTCAATGAGCTTGTCACATACATTACATCGGATCCAATCATAGCAATTGTCCTTGAGGGTAGATCGGTTATCTCCGTAGTACGCGGTCTTGCCGGATCAACGGACGGATCAAAGGCAGTTCCCGGAACTATAAGGGGTGACTATGCAAACAGCATACAGATGAACATTGTTCATGCTTCCGATTCCCAGGAGTCATACGAGAAGGAAGTAGCTATATTTTTCAACAAGGAGGAAATACATCCCTTTGAATACGGAGATGAAGGCCTAATTTGACGGCATTAAGATGGAAAACAGACCTCTCAGGCAGCCAATCATCTGCGTTCTTGGTCATGTTGACCATGGAAAAACATCATTTCTAGACGCAATCAGGGGAACAACTGTAGCAGCCTCCGAGGCAGGGGGCATTACTCAGCGCATTGGTGCCACCGATATCCCGATCTCCAAGCTGGAGAGGACTGCAAAGGTCTTTCCAGCCATGAGCAAACTCAGGGTTCCGGGTCTCCTTTTTGTCGACACTCCGGGACATGTTGCATTCGCCAACATGAGGGCAAGGGGCGGTGCACTAGCAGACATAGCTATTCTCGTCATAGACATAAATGAAGGAATTATGCCCCAGACCATTGAGTCCATAAATACACTGAAGAAATTCAAGACTCCTTTTATCATCGTGGCAAACAAGATAGATCTTGTTCCTTATGCAATTGAGGTAAAGAATACAACATTCAGCGAGTTCATCAAGGCTCAGAGGCAGGAATACCTGGATGAATTTGACAAACGGTTCTACAAGCTTGTAGGTCAGCTTTACGATGCAGGCTTCAATGCAGACAGGTATGACCGCATCACCGATTTCGCCAAGACGGTAGCAATCGTTCCGGTCAGCGCAAAGAGCCGGGTGGGCATTCTGGATGCAACATTCGTTATAACGGGTCTTGCACAGAGGTTCCTCGAAAGCGAAATAACGCTTAAGGAGGAAGCGCAGGCCAGGGGAACTATAATAGAAGTGAAGAAGGAAGAGTCAATCGGTACCATGCTGGATCTTGTCCTTTATCAGGGTAAGCTAAAGCGTACAGGTAGGGTTGCTCTTAACACAAAAACCGGACCAGGTATTACAAGAATCAAGGCGATCTTCGTGAACAGGAGCAGCAGGGGAAAGGATCTGGAGGAAAGGGACAGGATATCAGCCGCGGCTGCAATCAGGCTTTTAATAACGGATAAGCTAGACGTAATCCCAGGATCACCTGTAATCGG
>JAJYZI010000016.1:5006-28539 GCA_021800105.1 Thermoplasmata archaeon | reverse complement strand
GTCTTTGCTTCCATCTTTCCCCATGTATATACATGGGATGAACGTGTATCTGAGCAGTCTACAAACTACAAGTTTCCATCACAGTCTTCTGCCCCAATGCTTCAGCTTCTGCTGGAACAATTCAAGTTTTACGATTACCTTGGCAGGAGCCAAGGTATACCGATTGTACGCAGGAAAGCCGATCTTCAGGCTGGATCCCTGAAATTCCTTATATCCATTGAAGGAACAGACGCGCTCACTGATCCGAATGATGCGTATATTCTGAAGGACCTCGGCCTGAGATGCATGGGATTAACATGGAATTATGATACAAAGTTTGCAGCTTCCTGCATGTCAAGGAAGGATTATGGACTGACCGGTTACGGTGAGGACCTGGTTGACCTGTGCAACCGCCTCGGTATAATTATTGACGTGGCGCACGCCAGCAAGCGCACAATAATTGAAGTTTGCGACAGGACAAAGAAACCAGTCATATGCTCTCATGGAAACGTGTCAGCCCTCATGAAGCACATCAGGAACCTTGACGATGAGGAAATTGAAGCAATTTGCAGAACAGGCGGTGTCATTGGGCTCACCGCGATTCCACAGACACTCAGCAATGAGCCCAAGCTCGAGGATTTCCTAAGGCATGCTGAATACATAGGAAACAACTTTGGCTGGGATCATGTATCTATAGGCACAGACTTCCTTGGGTTGAGTCCCGGCAATGTTCCTATAAGGTTTGAAAGCATAAAGAAGCTTGCGGAACTGGAGAGGATTCTTGGCGATCATGCCCCTTCAGTGACATGGCAGAATTCACTCAGGGTCATTAATCACGTCATAGAAGAGTGATCTGTCGAGCGAGGATATTATGTAGCAGGCGACCCGGATGCATACTGTGGCCGGAAACTATTATCAAGGAATATGTAAAGAATGGCAATTACGAAAGTCCCAATGCTTATCAGGATCCAAAACAACGGTGTTATTCCCCTGAGGTAAGAGAGCATCAGCAGGCCAAGCACAGATCCTGCGAAGCTTCCAAAACTCGTATAGAAGCTGTAGGCCCCAATATAAGTACCTCTCTTGTCCACCGGCGCAATCAGCGTTACTATTGTTTGAGTGGTCGGGGAAGTGAAATTCTCCCCCATTGTCGAAATTATCATGAATATTATTATTATAATAAATGCTGGTGAAATTGAAAGAACCAGGAAGGCGCCTGCATAAAAAAGTACACCAACGCCGCGCCAGATCAGAGGAGACCACCTGGATGTCATGAGTTTGAGGATCCTGAACTGCAGCAACACGACAAGAAAGCCGTTGATAGCGTAAAGGTATCCAAGATCGATGAGCGGTAACTTCGACAGCACTATCGCGTATACTGAAAGAGAAACGCCCTGCTGCCTGTAGAAGAACATGAACAGTATACCAACAAGGACGAAGCTCAGAAAGAACCTGTTTCCAAGCGTCGATTTCAATCCCTTCTGGCTAAATGCTGATGCAGATTCCGCCTGCGGGATATATGTTTCTGGAACTGCCAGATATAGGATGAAAATCTCAACTATAGTTGCAATAGATGCGACGAGAAAGATATATTCGAACCCGATAGTCGCAAGGAATCCTCCAAGAAGCGGGCCGATCGCAGTACCTGTATTCACCATGATCCGGACCATGGTATAGGCAGACATCCTATCCTCGGGCGTGCTCATATCTGCAACGGATGCCTGCAGGGCCGGGAACTGAAGTGCATTTACAATAACTGAGGCAAACCAGCTTCCGACAAGGATTATTGCAGAGAAATGCCGGAGGACAGAAAGAAACATCAGGAAGAAGAAAAGTATGTTGGGAATCGGAACAAGCACCATGAAAAACCTGCGGCCAAGGCGGTCGGTAAGTCGGCCTGAATAGAGCTGAACTACAGCCATAATGAGTGTGGCAACACCAAGCAATGCACCAGCAAAGAGGAATGACAGATTATAGAACTCTATCAGCACAAGAGGCATGAATATAAAAGTCGATGATCTGCCTGTAGACCTTATGAGCCTTGTAAGTCCTATATAGTATATTCTCCTGTTTAGCCCCCTGATTGTATACCTGCTTTCCATTTTTTATTACCTGTGCTATATATCGATTCTCAAGGGAATCTCAAGCGAAGTCATAATAGTTCATGTTTTTCGCCACGATTAGCTCCACAGGAATGGAGAATATTATATCATGCGGTACCATACGTCTTTTTAGACTGAATAATGTATTATCTAACCCTTGAAGACGGGTCCACTTATGCCGGTACAGGTTTTGGTGCATTCAAGCCGGTCTATGGAGAGCTTGTCTTCACTACTTCAATGACCGGTTACCTGGAATCTGTTACTGATCCGTCCTATAGAGGGCAGATACTTGTTTTTGCATTTCCAACTATAGCCAATTATCCCCTGAATAAAGGGAAGATGGAATCCACAATTCCGCACGTTGCAGGGGTAGTCACAAAGGATGCACACGCAAGAATTCCACTCGGAGGTTTTTCAGATGAGATATCAGCATTCCTCGGATCTGCCGGTGTTCCAGGAATTGATGGAATAGAGACCCGGTCCCTCGTAAGGAAGATAAGAGAAAGAGGATCGATGAGAGCTTGGATTTCACAATCGGATGAAAAAAAAGATTTTTCGGGGGATCCATTCGCGGAAGATCTGATCTATCCCACAGTCACCCACAGCATCAGTGAGATAAGAAAAAGCACTTCTGACAAGAGAATTCTGTTCATAAATGCCGGGTCCAAGAAATCTGTAATGGACAATATGGCTGATCTGGCAAATCTAACCGTTGTACCGTATGACATGGAAGTGCCTGACGAACGCTATGATGCCATTTTCATATCCAATGGCCCGGGCAATCCCGAGTCGCCATATCTTCAGAATGTAGTGAAATATGTGAGGACCATGATTGGCGAGACCAAGATTTACGGCATTTGTCTCGGCCAACAGATCATTGCTCTCGCCTATGGAGCTAAAACATACAAAATGCATTTCGGCCACAGGGGTTCGAATCATGCAGTTACGGACGGCAAAGCAGTGAAAATAACAACGCATAACCATGGTTTTGCTGTCGATAAGCCTTCCGCTGAAGCCAGGGGCCTGAAAATATCGGAGTGGGATGCCAACGACGGGACGCCCGAGAAGCTCGAGGATCCTAAGAACATGGTAAGATGTGTTCAATATCATCCCGAGGCGTCTCCCGGACCGCATGATACCCTTGGTTTCTTTGATATGATTAGAAAGGAGTTGAAAGCCTGATTGCCGCTGAATCATGAACTCAAGAAGATCCTGCTGATCGGATCCGGCCCAGTCGTTATTGGACAGGCAGCGGAGTTTGATTATTCCGGCTCCCAAGCTTCTCTAGCGCTTCGGGAGGAGGGGTTGGTTTCTGTGCTTCTGAACCCAAATCCAGCCACTATACAGACAGATAGATCCATTGCCGACAGGATATATATTGAGCCCATCAGCCTGGATATTATAAAAATGATAATAGAGAAGGAAGGTATCGATGCAGTCATTTCATCGGTCGGTGGACAGACAGCACTCAATGCGGCGATGGAAATGCACAGATCAGGTATGTTCGGACCACACCTCAGGCTTCTCGGCACGTCTCCTGAGGACATAGAAAAAGCCGAAAACAGGACAATGTTCCACGAACTTATGAAAAGCATTAACGAACCCGTACCGGAATCATTCCTACTTAATGCTCAGAGCTACGTTTCTTCAATATCTGAGATACAGGATAAGAGTTATATTGTCAGAACTTCCTTTTCTCTCGGAGGATCCGGTGGTATCATAGTCAACAACCTGGATTCCTTGAGAACATACTGTGACGAGTTCTTCTCGGAGAACCCTTTGGAGAACCTGGAAGTGGAACAGTCGATCCAGGGATTGATCGAAGTTGAATACGAGATGATCAGGGACTCCGCAGATAATTGTATTTCAATATGCAATATGGAAAATCTTGATCCAATGGGCGTCCACACCGGGGAATCAATCGTTGTTACACCGAGCCAAACGCTGAGTGATCATGAAATACAGATGATGAGATCCGCAGCAATCAAGATTGTAAGGGCATTGCATATAATCGGTGCCTGCAACATTCAGTTTGCCATTGATGTTGTAAGCGATAAATACTATGTAGTTGAGGTGAATCCAAGG
Organism: Thermoplasmata archaeon; assembly: GCA_021800105.1. Taxonomy (GTDB): domain Archaea; phylum Thermoplasmatota; class Thermoplasmata; order Thermoplasmatales; family Thermoplasmataceae; genus UBA582. Next base: position 24,373 of record JAJYZI010000016.1, on the reverse strand, counting down.
ACATCAAGGTCTTCTGCCCTAGCCTCTAAGGCAACAGGATATCCTATTGCGAGGATATCTACAAAGATACTTCTCGGATATAACCTGCCGGAAATAAATAACCCGCTTACAAAAAACACGTCGGCTTCTTTTGAGCCTTCACTTGACTATATAACAGTGAAGATTCCAAGATGGCCTTTTGACAAAATAAGCTCAAATAGGAAAATCGGCGTCCAGATGCGGTCGGTTGGAGAAGTTATGGGAATTGGAGCTAATTTCGAGGAAGCGCTTATGAAAGCCATTGCTTCACTTGACACCACTGAGTCCAGGAGGCTCCGCCTTTACAAGCCAAGGAACGATCTCCTATCTCTGCTAAGAGAGCCCAATGATCTTCGTATCTTTGCGATATTCGACGCCCTTATTTCAGGGATGACCGCTATTGAAATATCAAATCTTACAGGTTATCAAGTCTATTTTATCCAGAAAATACAGAACATTGTAAATGAGATTGCAAGGATAAGCATCGGGTCAATACCTGAGAACCTTCAGGAACTGAAGCGGCTCGGAGTGTCGGATTCAATAATAGCACATTTTGCAAGACTTGACGAGTTCGATGTCGTGAAGTATAGACTGGTATCGGGCTTGATCCCATCCTACAGGGTAATAGATACATGCTCTGCGGAGTTTGCGTCATCAACTCCTTATCTTTACTCAACGTATCATGGCACGGATGAGCTCCCTCCATCGCCCAAAAAAAATAAGGTAATCGTTCTGGGATCCGGGCCAAACAGGATTTCTCAGGGGCTGGAATTTGACTACGGATCGGTAAAGGCAACCGGTGCTTTAATTTCAGCGGGTTTTGAAACCATAATGGTAAATTCCAACCCCGAAACAGTATCGACAGATTTCGATTTTTCGAACCGTCTATATTTTGAGCCGCTCACGCTTGAACATGTTGTGAACGTAATTCACAAGGAAGGAATTCCAAAGATAATGATACAGTTCTCTGGCCAGACAGGCCAGAATATGGCGATGAAGATAGCCGATCTTTTCGGGGAGGAAATATTCCTGGGAACATCTCCATCCGACATATACAGGATAGAAGAGAGGACAAAGTTCGCTAATGCGATCGGGGCAGCCGGACTGCTTCAACCTCCCTTTGCTATCGTCAGAAATGAGATTGATGCTGAGACCGTGTTTGAGCGTATCAGGCTTCCTGTGATAATCAGATCTTCTTTCATAATAGGCGGAAGATCAATGGACATTGTGTATGACCTGAGAGATGGCATCAGGAGGATAAAGGAGATACTTGCAACATACCCTGAGCATCCAGTCCTAATAAGTGAATACCTCAGCAATTCAGTTGAAATGGATGTTGACTTCATATCAAATGGATCGAAATTCTTGATTTGTGGCATTTCCGTTCATCTTGAAGAGGCCGGCACTCACTCAGGGGATGCTATATCCATCCTAGGACCGTCATTGATAAGTGATGAAACAAGGAAAGACCTCACGAAAATCGTCGGTGTACTTGTACGAGAGTTCAGGTTGAAAGGGTTATCAAACCTCCAAGTTGCCGCAAACAGCACTGGGATATACATAATAGAACTTAACGCCAGATCCAGCAGAAGCATACCATATGTGTCAAAAGCGACTGGAATAGACGTGGTAAAGGAAGGGATAAAAATGGCACTGGGCATGAATAATCCATTACTTGAAGCTGTAGAACCCAGATCATATTTCTGCAAGATACCCATATTCCCCTTCAAGAGGTTCCCCGAGTCTGATGTCCTTCTATCCCCAGAAATGAAATCGACAGGGGAGGGCCTTGGCATAGGTAAAACACTGGATGAGGCACTAACAAAGGCGTTCAGGATCCAGAATCCCTCATCAAATATTGGTGAAAGCTGCATAGTTTCTGTTGCCGAGGCTTACAAACCGGCAATTCTTGATGTTGTGAAGGTTCTGAAACAGGAGGCCGTTACGATATTTGCAACACCAGGAACGCATGCCTTTCTGAAACAGAATGGGATAAACTCGGTTCTTGTATTCAAGATAGGCGATCAGCGGCGTCCGACAATAAGGGATTTACTTGAGAACCAGGATATTTTTGCAATCATCAACTTACCAGACAGAAGGGGATCTACAGTTGCGGACGGATTTGAGATAAGGAGGATGGCACTCGGAAGAAATGTTCCTGTACTAACAAATATTAGATCTGCAAAAGCACTGATCTCTTCGCTTTTAAAAAAGCCAAAAATAGAGGCAAGGGAAATTGTCTCTTATTACTGAGATTCGGTAGAAAGTTTATGCAGGAATGGTTGTTTCTTCCTCTTCTTTCCTGCGTCTTGATTCGAGTTTTATCATGTATCTTGTTACATAACCTGCTATGTTATTGAGAGTCTTCTTTGACGCAACTGATACGACCTGCTTTACAATTGTCCTGTTTTCGCTATAATCCTTGGAGAATTTGCCTGGATATATTGATACCAGGTTCTCTGCGACCCTCTTAACATTGGATGATCTTATACTTCCCATATTATGCACGGGTTATCGCTTCCAGATATAAAAGAATCACTGGAAAGAAAGTGTCCCTGAATATTAAGGTATTAGACTCTGATGTACAACCAATCAAAGAATATTTGCTAGAATACTACTTTAACTAAGGCTCAATGATTCCATGAATTCCCTTTCTTAACCAGGAAATGGGTGAAACTCAAGTTGTTAGGAAAAGGGGTCGCTTCTCCTATTCAAGTCAAATTCTAAATCTCAAATATTGAAGGAATTAATAGATTCCATCTTGATAGATATTATGGATCCTGGTGAAAGTTAAAGACATTTTGCTTAATCAGTGTTGAAAATTTTACAACTAATTCAATGCCTTGTGTATTTCAATTGCCCTTGCTAGTTCATGCCTGCAGTAGGCTAAAATCAAAATGCACCATAATTTTGTTTTATTCAAAGTCTAAAGTTGGCACACAGCTGATCAGACACTGTAAAAAATTAAATAGTCGAAAGGAGTCCCTGCAATGTGTACTGCCAGAAATGTGGTAGTGAAAACAGAAGCAACGCGAAATACTGTCTCAACTGCGGCACTTTTTTAAGTCCTATTCCTGAACCACATAGTGTCAGTCAAGGAAGTGGGGGTGGTTCACAGTTTGTTTCACCCGAAAGGCAGCAGAATACGTTCTATAATCAACAGCCAATGGACTCGTCTGATAGGTTCACGAGACACTGGACAGTCACCTTGGCGTGTGTTGTTTGGATACTGACTTTGTTTTTAAATCTTTATGCAATGGCATTTGGATTCTATATAAGGTACAATCCCGAGATAGGCGTCGGGATTCTCCTCTCGCTTTTGAGTTTTGTTACTTCTTATGACATGTACGATGCCGACAAGGAAGGTTTGTATACTGCAATTATAGCAATAATTGTGGCATTTGCATGGGACGCTTTCATTGGCAGTTTGCTGGGTATATTCTTAGTGATCATTATAACAATTATCACAATATTTGCAGCTCCTCATCTTACCAAAGAAGGAATCAGACTGAATAAATTCAACCGGACAAATGGTACCAAATATGCGAAATAAGAAAACCCATGAACGTTCTTCCAAGTTCTCTAATTCTAGTGAAACAGACGATTTTTACGGTAGAAACCGATATAGATATAATAGGGAGTTGGATCCTGAATTTCTCCTTGGGGAAACGGGTACTAGGTCTCCTCCAGATAGGTACATAAGGACGATGTGCCAAGTCTGTAACCTTCAACTTTTCCCTAGACAAGAAGCTCCTGGGTACTTCCCAGCAGCAATACTTCCAGATAATGTCCAGTACATGACTGTCGGAGGGCTCTCTTTATGTGATAGACACTACAACATAGTCAACGATCTACAAGAGAAACATATTCCAGTTGACAAATGGCCAAGTAACCTGATAAGGGGCATTGTAAAACTTACAAGGGAATACATAAGGGCATCTAACGATGCCATCGTTTATGCACAGAGGGTGATTGGGGAAACTCAAACTACAAGAACTGTAATTACCCCTGCCCCAATAATTGGCAATTCTTATAATCCAGTAACTTCATTCGGAGGAACTGGCACTTTTTCAGATTATTTTTTCATGTTTCCGATGCAGAGACAAATTGTAGATCAGAACGCGGTGAACACTATTGGAGCTAGTAGAGACCTGATTCAGACCGAGCAACAAAAAATTGCACATTATACTGAACAGCTGGCAAAGTATTCAAATCTCTTAGAAAGAGTAAGACAGATGTACCCGCCAAAGTTCAAGTCATGTATAAGATGTGGCCAATCGGAAATCCCCCTTTCCGCCACTGCCTGTACTTGGTGCAAAAAAAACCAAGGCTTTACAGGCGACGTAGTTCCTGTACCTTGTCTAGTGGATGATGTTGACCCACTTAATGTAATTCCAGCCTATGATGATGCCATAGGCAACCTCGTTTCTAAGGTTGAAACAAAAGAGCAGTTTTCAGAAAAGGAAAAAAATAATATTGCTGGGAATTACAAAAATATAGCCAGCTCCGCGAATGATGTAAAGAAGACCTATTGTGAAAAATGTGATTCTGAGATCCTAAACCCAAAGGCAATATTCTGTGACACCTGTGGCGCGAAGTTAAAGGTATCGCAAAATAATGCTTCATCTCAAAAGCCTGCCGTTATACAGCATTTGAGCCAATCTGATATAAATGAGCAGCCTACTTCGACAAAAGGAGAAGAAAATGCGAAGAGTCTAAAGGATGTGTCTTTTCAAGAACAAGCTTTAAAATTTTGCCCGTATTGTGGTAAAGAACTCCCTTTTGGAGATTTAAAATATTGCCCGTATTGTGGTAAAAAGGCTCGTGATTGATAACTAATTAAATTCTTGCTCTGGCTTGGTGTCAAAGCGTTTTTATCTTATAACGCTTTTTTCACTTTCATACTCTCATGAAACCGCAAAGAATGAAAGATGATAAAAAAGTCACAGATTGCCTCGCAAGTAGAATAAAGAAGGTTATGATAAGTCAATAGAGGGTCTTTACTCAGATTAATTGGTTTTAAATCTACTAAATACTGCAATGAACTCTACTCAGGGGGACATATCAGAACCGGAACATGACTAATTTTAACAATTTCTGAGCTCACAGAACCAAGAATAACCTTGCTGAAACCGCTGAGTTTCCGGGTCCCGGAAATGATTAAATCTGCGCTTTTCTCTTCTGCTGTTCTCACTATCACCTTTGCGATCTGGTCCCCCGTCGCATCAAGCTTTATCATCTCAACCTCGATTGGATAATCCACCAGAAGTTCTTTGGCTGATTGGAGTATCTTGTCAGCTGCCTCGTCCTGCTTCACATAAACAGTCGAAGGGACATATGAATCGAATGTTGGACCAGTGCCCATAACAGCGGGCGTAACATAGATCACAAAGAGCTTCTCTGTCAGCTCCTTAAATTTCTGCGCAAACTTTAATGCAAGTTTTGCCGCATCAGATCCGTCAAAGGCAACTAGTATCTTCATGAGTCTTCTAATAAGATTCTTTATAAAAAGGTTTCCACGCCTTAAACCTCATGTAATCATAATAATGCATCTCGAATAATAAATATACAATTTTAGCAAAAGAAAAAAAAGCGATGCGTTATATGTTTCAGTGATCAGGGATAAAGGTTTTTCCAGAATGAGTCATCATTTCACTTGGAGAACCAGGAGTGCTTTTTTGGGGCCATCTGACCTAGCTCTGAAATCAGTTCTTTCTCCCTTGAACTAAGTTTTTTGGGCACTGAAACCATAATACGGACATGCAGATCCCCCTTTCCATTTGAATTCATTATGGGCATTCCAGCACCCTTGACCCTTATGCTTTCCCCGGGCTGTGTTCCCGCTGGTACTTTAAGAAGTATTTTTTCCCTAAAAAGGTTGAATTCGATTTCTGTTCCTAGTGCAGCTTCTGGGAAAGATATTTCCTGCTGCATATATAGATCGTTGCCTCTTCTTGTAATTCCCGGCTCTTCTGTTATGCTTATTACAACATACAGATCCCCGGTCCTGCCATTTTGGGACTGCCCATGTCCACGGAATCTTATCTTGACGCTATCAGGCGCTCCTTTTGGTATGCTAACGTTGACGGAATCATTAATTGTAATAGTGCCCGTACCTTTGCAGACTGGACACTGCTCAATTGGAACCTTTCCTGTTCCGTTACATGTCTTGCATGTTACGACAGAGACCATCTTAAAGAACCCCTGACCCTGAACATATCGTTGTTGCCCTGTCCCACCGCATGTCTTGCAGGTAGTTACTTTACCATCTTTCGCTCCTGAGCCGTTGCATGCCTGGCAAACACTGTTTCTCCTGAACTTGACAGTTTTTGTTTCTCCATAGTAAACATCGGAAAGAGAGACCTTCACCCGTACAGCTAAATCAAGATCGGGTCCCTGGTTTCTGAATCCGCCGAAAAGATCGTCAACTCCGCCACCTCCAAAAAACCTGCTGAAAAGATCATCAAAGTCTGAAAAGTGGCTGAAATCCTGCCATGTGAAGTCTGATCTTCCCTGGCCGAATTCCACTGAACCCGTCTGGTCATACATCCTCCTCTTGTCTGGATCGGAGAGAACCTCGTAAGCCTCGCTTATTTCCTTGAATTTTTCCTCAGCCTGTTTCTTGTCTTCCTTTGTGGAATCTGGGTGATACTTTATGGCTAGGGCCCTGAAGGCTTTCTTTATTTCTTCAGGTGTGGCATTTTTACTTACACCTAGCGAAGCATAGTAGTCCTTGGCCATTCTATTTCACGTTTACTGGTCTTTTGGTGGCTCATCGCCATCTACAACGTTGTCAGTTTGGTCAGCCTGTTCCGTTGTTCCTTCCTGTGCTTCCTGCCCATTTCCACTAGGTCCAGCATCTTGTCCGGGTTGAGCGGTCTGTCCCTCTGGGTTTGGATTAGCCTTGGCAGCTTCCTCATATATCTTTGAGCCAACTTCCTGAACTTCCTTGCTGAGTTTCTCCTGGAGCTCCTTCATTTTATCTATATTCTTCTCGTTGATGGCTTCGCGGAGGGACTTTACCGTAGCAGTAAGTTTTTCCTTTGTCTCCTTGTCAAGTTTGTCGCCAGCGTCGCTGATTGTTTTCTCCACTGTGTACGCAAGGGTCTCCGAAGCGTTGACAGTCTCCGCAACCTCCTTCTTCTTCCTGTCCTCCTCCGCAAACTTCTCGGCCTGCTGTTTCATCTTCTCAATTTCTTCCTTTGAAAGCTTGTTCGTCGCTGAAATTGTTATTCCCTGCTTCTTGTTCGTGCCTTTGTCAACTGCGGAGACGTTCAGTATGCCGTTTACGTCAATATCGAAGGTAACCTCTATCTGAGGTATTCCACGTGGAGCCGGAGGTATCCCTACAAGATTGAACATCCCAAGCGAGACATTATCTGCCGCCATTGGTCTTTCTCCCTGAACTACGTGAATAGTGACTGCCGTCTGCATATCAGAAGCTGTTGTGAAGACCTGGGATTTTCTCGTCGGAATGGTGGTGTTTGCAGGTATGAGTGGTGTTGCTACTCCGCCCAGTGTTTCGAGACCGAGCGTAAGCGGGGTGACATCCAGGAGCACGATATCCTTGATATCTCCTGTTATAACTGCACCCTGCAAGGCAGCGCCTATTGCTACGCACTCCATCGGGTCGACTCCGCCCTCCACCTTCTTGCCAAAGAAGTCTTCCACAAACTTCCTGACGTAAGGTATCCTGGTTGGTCCACCGACCAGCAGTATCTTTGAAAGGTCTTCCTTCTTCAGTTTGGCTCCCTCGAGAGCTGTTTCCAGTGGTTTGAGCGCCCTTTCCACTATTGGAGAGATGAGCTTATCAAACTCGGATCTTGTAAGGGTGTATTGCAAATGTTTTGGACCAGTGTTCGTCGCAGTTATGTATGGCAGGTTTATCTCGGTTGACAGTGTGCTTGAAAGCTCGATTTTGGCCTTTTCAGCCGCATCCTTCAACCTGATGTATGCATTCTTGTCTGATTTGATATCAATGCCTTCCTTCTTCTTGAAATCAGCGCTCAGGAAGTTGATTATGGCTTCGTCCATATCTGTACCGCCAAGCTGTGTATCCCCTGATGTGGATAGTACTTCGAAAACGCCTTCTCCGAATTCCATAACTGTAACATCTAGTGTTCCGCCACCAAGGTCAAAAACAAGGATCTTCTGTGACTCGTTTGATTTGTCAATACCGTATGCCAGGGCTGCGGCCGTTGGCTCGTTGATTATCCTCTTTACGTCCAGACCGGCTATTGCCCCTGCATCCTTAGTTGCCTGCCTCTGGTTATCGTTGAAGTAAGCAGGAACAGTTATCACGGCTTCAGATACGGATTCGCCCAGATACTGTTCTGTATCACGCTTTATTTTCTGCAGTATGTACGCAGATATCTGCTGAGGCGTGTATTCCTTGCCGAAAACCTTGAACTTGAAATCTGATCCCATCTTCCTCTTTGCCGCATATACCGTGCCCTCGGGGTTTAGCAGAGCCTGGCGTCTGGCAGGTTCCCCAACGATAAGCTCTCCGCTTTTTGTGAATGCGACATAACTTGGAAATGCCTTGCCACCGAGAGATACCCCTTCTGAACTGGGTATGACCGTAGGCTTTCCTGAGATTACTACTGCAGCTGCCGAGTTACTTGTTCCCAAATCTATACCAATTATTTTTCCCAATATTTTCACCTCTTTGAAACTATTACTTTTGCTGTCCTGATGACCTCGTCATTTACAAGGTATCCATCCTGAACCTTATCCTGAACCACTCCATCCTCACCATTATCTACTATTCCAACAACTTCATGTCGGAACGGATCGAATTTTTCTCCTTTCGCTTCAACCTTCTGGAGACCATGTCTTTTGAGTATATTTATAATCATGTCCTGAAAGGGTTTCAATATATTGGCATGATCAGAAGACTTAGATCCCGCATCAAGCGAGTCAAGTACTGGCAGTAGATCCTTTATGAGATCTTTGTCAGCGTTCTTAAGCCTGATGCTATACTCTCTATCCTTCGCCCTGAGCAGGTTCTCAAGATCCGCAATCTGCCTGAGAAGAGTTTCCTTTTCCCGTGCCATTGCCTTTCTTGTTTCGTACAGCTCAGTTCTTACCCTCTGGAGTTCCCTCCTCGAAACGGCGCCTGATCTTCGTCTTGCTTCTTCCATCTCTCTTTGCATGGGATTACCAAAGCGACTATAATGGGATTGGTCCATTCAGAGTCGTAAGTTTGTTCTTCTATATAAGTGTTGATGTTTTTAGTCTAACCATGTTACTCTTCCTGACCTGCGCCTAGTTCCTTCTAAGAACCACATACGATCTGGTCAGGGAGTTGTGGACCTTTATCTTCACTGTATCCACAATGGTGAAATCCGTTGCATATGATAGTAAACCAGCCTCGCTTACTATAATAATGCAGTATCTTCCGTGCGAAAGTATGTCTGCAAATTTTGCAAATGATTCCTTGTATAGCGAGTCCAGCTCTCCGATAACGGGAGAACTTCTCCCGTATGGCATATCCGTAACAATGGCATCAACATGCTCTTCTATTTGTAGGTCCCGGATCTTTGCATTGTAGATCTTTCCCCGGATCGAAAAATACTTCAGGTTGAGTCTTGCCCCTTTTACCATGACCAACGAGGCATCATTTCCGATCACCTTCCTGCCAGCCAGCCCCGCTTCGATAAGAATCCCACCAGTTCCGCAGAATGGATCAAGCAAGGTATCGCCAGGATATGTTCGTGAGAGATTGACCATGAACTTTGCAAACTTCGGATGCAGGGATATTGGAGAGAAAAAAGGTCTCATTGGTGACCTGCGCAAATTCATAGTCTTTGTATCTCTAAGGTACCGGACAATAGAAATATACCATTTATCCGCGTACGCAGCCAGAACGATAAAATCCGGGTTTGAGAAGGAAACCCTTCCAGATGCAGAGAGGGTATCTGCCAGTTCGCCCTCAGTATAATCATTAGGGGGATCTGACAACTTAACCTTTCGAAGATAAAATTTTCCTTCTGGTAGTCTGGTCCCCCTCAACTCTTCTATTTTATTAGAGGAAGCTATCACCTCTGAGACTCTTCTTGCAAAGGCCATTTCGCTCAAATTAGACAGGTACCCTTCAATGAGGGCTCCCCTTTTGTTAATCCATAAGACTCCGGTTCCATGATTAATCTCAGTGAGAGCTTTCAGTTCTGCAAAAACGGCATCGCGGCTTTCACCGGAAAATTCGACTAGAAACAGCAAGCACTTTATCTCTTCTCTTCGAGCTTCTTTTTCTCTTTAGTCAGGTCTGCAGACATGTTTTCATAAATCTTGCTTAGTTTCTTGATTGCTCTCTTGACTGCGGCTTGTGGTTTTCCCGTCTTTACCCTGACGAAAATAGCAGGATTGTCTATCACTGGATGCTTAATGTAGTACTTTGATTCCTCGACCTGGTCATCCTTAAGTAGTTCCTCCACTATTGGTCTGAGAATCGTGTTGTCATACTTCACCATCTCAAGTGTTATTGAGTCCTTTTCCTTGGATACTACTCTAAGTCCTGTGTCCATTCAATCCTGTAATGCTATTCGCATATTTATTATGATTGTTCATTTATCTCCTCTGCTTTATTTATGCGAAAATACTATTATAATTGCAATGATACTCCAGATATGGGGACGCGGTGCTTCGAATCTCATGTTACATCGATACGGAACATTACACCTGTGAATGATATAAAAGGGGGCCAATACTGATGGTAGTTACAAAGAACATAGTTGTAGTCGGTGATGGTGCAGCTGGCATCATGACAGCGAACAAATTAAGGTATCTCAATTCTGAGAAGGATGCAAGAGTAACGCTTATTGGAAACAATGTGAAGAATTTCTGCAGATCCGACGGTCCTCAGATTGCTCTCAGGATGAAGAAGTTTACCGAGTCAGTGAAACCCGTAAATTTCCTGCTCAATAACGGAGTGGATTTCGTCCGCGACGAGGTCACTCAGGTCAGGCCGAAGAACCGGCTCCTGTACCTTAAGAGCGGCAAGAAATACGACTACGATTACCTTGTACTTGCCCCAGGACTTGCGGATGCACCTGAGAAACTCGCCGGTTATGAAGGGGAGGCGAAGCATATCCTTGACATGCAGCATGCGCTTGAGCTGGGTAAAACCCTAGAGAACCTAACAGAAGGTACGGTGATAGTTGCAACAAATGGGGCATCAGCACCGAACTTGATGGGATTCTTCGAGCTTGCACTCGTCTATACAGAGCAGCTGGCTAATATCAAGTCAAAGATTCAGGTGAAATTTGTTTCACCAGATAAAGGGGCTTTCCCGATTCAGGAACTTTCAGCATTCTTCGCCGAGAAATTCAAATCTGCCGACATAGAGCTTCTAACAGACTTTAAGGTCACTTCGATCAACCAGAAGAATAAGGAAATCGTCTCTGCAGAGAACAAGACACTCAACTATGATGTGCTTGTACTTCCACCACCTCTTAATACGAGGGATTTCTTGGCTAATGACGATCTTCTTGGCAATGCTGGTTCTAAGAACATTAACAAATCCCGCCTCACTGTGAAGGATTACGATGACGTCTATATATCGGGAGATGCTTTTGACTTCCTGGCCGAAGAACTGTCCGGATCGTTCGTGACGCAGTCGAGATTCATTTCACACAGGATTTCCTCTGATATTAACTCATCATTCGACTACCAGCAATACACTGGAAGCGTAACTCTCTCAGCAATGACTGGCTTATCAAAGGGGATAACTGTTTCATACACTTACGAGAAACGCCCAAAGGCGCCAGCTGAGAGCACCGCTGATTTCAGGTTCAAGAAGCATTACTCAGATTTTTATTTCTCATCCCTTCTGAGGGGGATAATTTAAGGAGGAAAAAGAATGGATAAAACAGATAATGAGCAGAAAGCAGAAATGAATGAAGACAATGATGTCGTGGAAGAACTCCTGAAATTTTTCCTGGAAAACAGGGACCTTTCACTTCAATTTCTTGATCTACTTAAATCTTTGAAGGACTCTGGAGCCATTGAGGATATAGCCGCTCTAGCAAGGGCAGTCATGCCTTCCAGCTCTGCTCTGGTAAAGGAGATAGGAAGTTCGGAAGAGATAATTTCATCAATTTCCAGGTTCGGAAACCTAGTTCCATCCATACTATACGCAGCATCTATGGAGAATTCGAGCGACACTATCAAGGCTATACTTTATAATTCAGACTCAATACTTAAGTCGATGGTCAGTGGGGCAAAGAACCCAGAGCAGTTTTCACTCTTCAAGTTACTGGCCCTGTTAAAGGACAAGGAATTCACGAAGGGACTCACAGCGATGGTGAACCTGATAACAGCTCTTGGAAAAGCACTAGCTAAGGTACCCGGGGATTGATCTACTCAGCTTGTCAAAATGCGTTCTTCAGACCATTTCCAGTCAGGATAATTGTCTTTTCAACTTCAACGTTATGTTTCAGCGATGCTGCATAAGCTACGGCTGAACTGTATTCGGTAAATATTCCAGAGTGGGCCAATCTTGTTCTTGCTTCAATAATCTCTTCTTCTGATACTGTTATGGTTGACCCATGTTCCCTGAGGATCCTTACCAGAGGCCGGAGAAGCGGGGACCTTTCAGTCACTAGCGCGTCGGCAAGGGAATTCTTGCCGCTTGGTTTATAAACTTCTCCCAATAATGCCGCCTTGATGGGGGACATCAGATCCGGCTGGCATGCTATAAGACTAGGTATCCTTTCTATTTCTCCTGACTCTAGGAGATGACGAAACCCTTCGTAAACGCCAATAAGGAGGGTCCCAGCAGATGTTGGTATATAAATCGCCGATGGAAGCTTGCCGTTATACTGGTTAAAGAGCTCATACGCAAGGGTTCTGATGCCATCCCTGAATTCCGGAAACACGGAGTGGCCTACGTAGAAGGAACCATCATGTATGGCTGCATTCCGGACGTCTTCCCTTGAGCCTGAAACAGAGGTAACGTTTGCGCCGTAAGCCCTTATTAGATCCAGCTTCGGGCCGGTCGCGGTCTCAGGAACAAAAACGTTTACCTTGAACCCGGCAGCAGATCCGTAAGCAGCGATAGAGGCACCAGCATTTCCAGAAGAATCTTCGCTCAATACCGGGCCAATTTCGTTCCTCTTATCAGCAAGGAAGGATATCAGCGTTTTAGAACCCCTGTCCTTGTAGGAATATGTTGGCTGGAAATAATCAAGCTTGAAAGCCGTCTGATCTTTCCTTAAAAGAGGTGTAGTGCATTCACCCAGCGAGATTTCCCTGTGTATGTATGGAAAATTGTCTTTGAGAATATTCCTGTATTTAAAGTCAGGATATATCCTGAAGGGAAATCCGCACTTACTGCATAATGTCTCAAGTCCTTTCCGTGCTGTGCCGCATTCATAGCATTCGACATTCATTGTTCATCCTCCAATATTTTGCCCATCGTGTAGAAGCCATAATACTGTCCATCGAGATAGAATTGATCACGCAGAAATCCCTCGATGAAAAATCCATTCGAAATGAGAACCTGCATGGATTGTATGTTAAAAGAAAGCACCCTGGTATGCAATTTATGCATTCTCAGATGAGCAAGCGCAAATTCGCAGACCAGTCTGAGTGATTTAGTAGCGATCCCTCTGTTCCTGAAGCCGGAGCCAATCCAGTATCCCACATGAGCATTCCGATCTTCATAGTTAATGTCGCTGATCTCTATAACACCGCAGAGCTCTTTCCTGTAGTGGATATAGAAGTCAAACCTGAAGCGTTTACGGAACATCTCACGATTCAAATGCATAAAATCCAGGGCTGCTTCCTTTGTGTATGGTTGCGGGAACGAATGGCTTCCGACATTTCTCGATATAGTGGGATCATCTGCGAGCACGGCAAGTTTGCCAGCATCTTCGTCTGGGATGTCCTCCAGAAGCAATAAATCACCGCTCTTTATTTGCACTTATAGTTATTTGAATTGCGGGAATAAAGATTTTTGATTTATTCTCATGTGGCAGTCGAACATATAAGGACTCTGTGTTTTAAGTAGATTATACATATAATTTTATGGTTTTGCTAGAGAGGCTTACAAACCCCAAAAAGATAGCTCTCGTTGGCAATATTAATGATGAGGAAGCTGGAACCGTCATATCAAGAAATATCAGAAGCTCAAGCGTAAAGAGGTCAATATTCAGGATTATGGATCCTGAGGCAGTATCAACACAAGCTGCAGGAACATTAGTAACTAATTTTCCTGCAAACGTGGATATTGCGGTTATATCCTCACTTGACCCAAATGCCTGGAAATATGTAGAGACTTGCAGCAATAATTATGTCCCTTTTGTCTTCCTGCTGACATCTTCAAGCGGTAAGACAGGAGCATTAAATTCTTCAGAAGTTTACGCTCATGCTGCGGCCCGTACCTATGGCTCTTGCAAAATATTTGGGCCGGATTCTGCAGGCATTTGTGATTCAAGCACTGACTTGAATCTCTCAGTCTACGAGTACAACATATCAGATTACGCACAGAACAAGCCATTCGCATTGCTTGCTGTGGACTGCAACAGACATCCTTTTGTGAGGGAAGAGTTCAGGAAATTCAGATCTGATATTGGTTTCCTTCTGGACTTTGGCAGGAGCTATGGTGACGCTGAATTATTTGCTGATATCGGATCTTACCTTGATAACAGAAAGGAAATATCGGCTCTGGCCCTTCTGATTTCCCAGGAAGGATGCTTAAAAAGCGACGTCCCAGCTCTCCTTAGATCTAGTTTTGACAGGCCCGTAATTGTTTACAGGGAAAAGCGGGATTTAAAGAGAAAGAATTTAGCTGATAAGAGAAAAAAGAAAGGGAAGTCCAGAAAATCGTATCTGACAAATGACTGCATCGAAGCAAAGGATCTATACGACGTAACTGATTTTGCCAGGGTGATTGCACTCAATCCTGCGATGCATGGAGTTAACGTTTCAGTCATTTCAACTAAGAGCGGAACTGAGTCTGTTGCTCAAGATTACCTTAAGAGCGGAGCGTTCGGGATGCAGCTGGAAGTTCCACATTTAGGAATGAGCACGAAGGCAAAATTGACAACCCTGCTAGGGAAGGGGTATGCGAGCCATAATCCAGTTACTTTGGGTCCAAAGGAAAGAGAGAAAATAGGATATGCAATCGAAACAGTCATGAGCGACAGAAATACAGATGCGGTCTTGACGCTTGTCTCTCCGGATTCATATGATTTGATTAATTATTTCCGCACTGAACTTGATCCTGGGAAGATGAAAAAACCGATAGTTGTAGCTCTTATCGGGTCAGGTCTAGACAACCTTGCCTTGAATGAGCTCTCAGGTACAAAAATTGCCGTATATCCTTCCATCAGGAGGGCTATAACTGCATTGAAAGCTCTTGCAGCTTATTCCCTTATGAGCAATGGTATGTTTAAAATCAGCCAGCAGGTGTGAGCTATGTCGTATTACGATGAAATTTTGGAAGCGAAAAATGGACAGGTATTGTTTCTCCTGGGTAACGAAGCCATTGCAAGAGGCGCCCTCGAGTCCGGTTTATCAACAGCAGCCACATATCCCGGGACTCCTTCGAGCGAGGTTGGCGATCTTTTCTATGCAGTCTACAAGAAGGCAGGAATGCATTTCGAGTATTCGGTAAACGAGAAGGTTGCTCTTGAGGTAGCGTTTGCATCTTCAAGTCTTGGCCTGAGATCAATGGTTTTCATGAAGCATGTGGGCATGAATGTGGCTTCAGATGCAATGATGAGCATCGCGTATACCGGCACGAGAGGAGGTCTCGTCATTATGACAGCGGATGATCCTTCATTGCATTCATCCCAGAATGAACAGGACAACCGTCATTATGCAGATCTTTCGCATCTTCCGTTAATTGAACCGTCTACGCCACAGGAAGCCAAGGATTTTATCAGCGAGGCATTCGATATTTCAGAGAAATATATGACGCCCGTAATATTCAGGACAACTACTATGATAAGCCATGAGAGGGGGCTAGTACAGGTTTCTCCACTCATGGAAAAGAAAAAGCTCTCTAATTTCGAGTCTGGCAAAGATGTTTACAATTCTCTCCCGCAGTTCGCATTTCGAAATAAGAAGTTACTAGAGGAGAAGATTTCCAATATCAAGGCACAGGAGAGCGAGCGATTCGTCAGGGTAGAGAGGGCTGACGAGAATGAATGGGGTGCCATATCTTCCGGGGCGGGATATGCCTACCTGAAAGATGTCGTTTCAAAATACGGGCTTAGCATTTCCATCCTGAAGATTGGAATGACCAATCCCTTGCCGGAAAAAGCCATAATAAACTTTATCACTGAACATCCAAGAATAATCATAGTCGAGGAACTTGATCCATACCTGGAGGAGAAGATCAGGGCATTATGTGAGCTTCGGGGAGTGGATGCCATCATCTACGGAAAGATGAACTCCTATTTTCCATATGACTACGAATTCAACATGGACATTGTAAGATCAGGTGTTTTCAAGTCCATGGGCAAGCAGGACCCCCAAAGTTTCGCCAAGGGAACAGAATCACTGCTTGTAGCCCCAAGGACACCTGTTTTGTGTTCCGGCTGTCCCCATCGGGCGTCCTTTTTTGCTGTTCGCCGTGCACTAAAGCTTGCAGGGATGAGCGATGCGAAGATATCATCAGACATAGGATGCTATTCATTAGGCGCTTATGAGCCATATGATATCGGCGACTATATGATTTCAATGGGTTCGTCCATTGGAATTGCATCCGGCATACCTGAAGCTGCCTCTAAGCGGACCGTAACTTTCATCGGAGACTCAACTTTCTTCCACTCCGGAATCCCGGGTCTCATAAACGCAAAACTGAATAATGCTCAGACAACTCTCATAATTTTAGACAACAGGATAACAGCAATGACAGGACAGCAGCCCAACCCCGGATCAATGGATCCCGATGATCTGGATTCCAAGCTGAATATCCCAATTGAGAATATTGTTAAAGGCATTGGAATAAGCTCCGTTGTGACTGTTGATCCGTATAACCTGGGCGAGATGCTTCATGCTGTAAACGAAAGCTTCAAGGTTGATGGCCCTTCAGTGATTATATCAAGAAGGGAGTGCGCAATATTGCGTGATGCCAAGGAGAGGAAGGCTGGAAGGCATGTCGTCTACATGGTTGATGAGGAAAAATGTTCAGGCTGTGGGAAATGCGTAGAGGATTTCGCCTGCCCTGCCATATCGTTCAAAGGCGGCAAGGCAAGCATAGACCCGGATCAGTGTGACGGATGTGGCGTATGCTCAGAAAGGTATGTTTGCCCATTCCAGGCAATAGAGGTGGCATAATTGGAAACAAATATACTGATAGCGGGAGTCGGAGGGCAGGGCGTCATAACAGTTGGCAGGCTGATTTCTATGGCTGGAATTCTGGCAAGCCACAACGTTGTTATGTCTGAGCTTCACGGCCTTGCGCAGAGAGGTGGTTCTGTCTCTGTGAATGTCCGTATAGGAAACGTCATTAGCCCAATACCTGAAGCTGGCTCAGTTGATTGCGTGATGGCTCTTGAGCCGATGGAAGGACTTCGCTATTCGCCAAGAGTGGGAAAAGATGCTGTATTCCTGGTCAATCTGCATCCGATGACACCGATCTCGCTCAGCATGGAGGAAAAGGAATATCCACCCCTTTTTTCAGTCCTGAATGAAATTAAACGGGATCACCAGGTTATACCGATTGATGCCACAGATATTGCCCATAAAGTTGGCAATGTACGTGTTTCCAATTCAGTACTAGCAGGGTCTTTGGCTGCAACAGAAATAGTTAACATATCAAGGGACGATTTCATCGTTGCAATTACTAAGATGTTCGGTTCAAAGCTGAAGGACCAGAACATAAAGGCTTTTGATTCAGGATACGACTTCACGATGGGCTACCTGGAGAAAAATCACATACTGCTCGACTGATGATTGAAATTTCAGGATAACCCAGAAATCTCCCCGTCGTCGGACAGCGTGATACTTTCAGCCGCAGGCACTTCAGGTAATCCAGGCATGACCATTATATCTCCCAGCATTGGTATCAGGAATCCCGAACCAGCCGCAATCTTTACTGCCTTTATTTCAACAGTAAAATCTTCAGGAGAACCAAGAAGCTTGGGATTATCGCTCAGAGAGTACTGGGTCTTTGCCATGCATATGTAGAGGTTCGAGTAACCAAGCTTTTCGATCTGCCTTATGTCTCTTGAAGCCTGGTCTGAGTATTCAACACCCTTGGCTCCATAGACAGATTTGGCTATCTTTTCTATCTTGCTTTTCACCTTCTCCTCCGGGCTGTACACCCTTGTAATTTTTGTAGGCGGATTTTTAGCCGCTTCAATGACCTTTCTGGCAAGTTCCAATCCACCCTTTCCTCCCTGATTGTAGAAATCAGCAAATGAATAGTTTAGATTGTTCAGTTCCATCAGCTGGGCAAGCTTTTGTTTCTCCTCGTCTGTATCTGTTGTAAAAAGGTTGATAGATACAACAGGCTCAATACCGAACCTTCTAATTATATTGACATGCCTGATAAGATTAGGAAACCCAGCCTCAAGATCAGATATATCCTTCGCATGTGCCGGGGAGTTCTCACCATGGTGCTTTAGTGCCCTTATTGTCGTTACGATGACAACTGCAGATACATTGAGGTTGGCAAGATGAGAAACTATATCAAAAAACTTTTCTGCGCCAAGTTCTGACCCGAAGCCGGATTCCGTGATCAGATAGTCGGAAAGCTTTAACGCAATACGATCTGCGATTATGCTGGATGTCCCGTGTGCAATGTTTCCGAACGGGCCCGTGTGTATGAATGCCGGCACTCCCTCTGTTGAAAGGACAAGGTTCGGCTTGATGGCATCCCTGAGAATTGCTGCCATGGAACCCTGTGCATTGAGATCCTTTGCGTATATGGGCTTGCCATCATAGGTGAATGCCACAAGTATCCTCGAAAGCCTATCCTTTAGATCCTTGTATGAAGTGGAAAGACCGAGTATAGCCATCAGCTCAGAAGCCGGTGTTATGACATAACTGTCATTTGCAATTATCCCAGAATTCCTGTCTCCCACACCAACTATGATCTGCCTCAGGGACCTGTCATTCATGTCAATCGTTCTGGGAAATACGATACGCTTCACATCGATGCCCAGTTTATTCCCATGGTATATGTGATTGTTTATGAGAGCAGAAAGAAGATTGTGAGCTGCCGTTATCGCAGGAAAGTCGCCCGTGAACATTAGGTTGATGGTGTCAGACGGCTCGACCTTTGATTTGCCTCCACCTGTGGCACCTCCCTTTATGCCGAAGCACGGTCCCATAGAAGGCTCCCTGATGGCTATCATGACCTTTTTTCCGAGAACCTTGAAAGCCTGGCCAAG
>JAJYZI010000016.1:0-4906 GCA_021800105.1 Thermoplasmata archaeon | reverse complement strand
TTAAGTGAAGTTGGATCCATCTGCATTCCTATGATTCGCTTGAAGGATGCCGACACGGCGTTGAGAAGATCCCACAGCTCTAGCGTTTTTCCCTCAGTCTTCAAGGCGCGTTTCCCCCGGGCACTTTAGAGGATTCCTGTGACATGGAGCCAGAATCACCCACAGGTTCCCTGCTTGGGCCGCCTGCAGAGGTCACAACCGCCTGTTGCACCTGGGGGCTTGGAGGTGCTTCCTCACTATGCACATATCTCTTTCCCCTGAATGCTGAAAGCAGAGCGGCTGCAACAAATAGGGCTGCACCTATGTAAAAAGAATCGTCAAGTGAGCTCATGAAGGCTGGTGCAAGTGCCAACGGGAACCAGTGCTTGCTGTCGAGCGTAGCGAGTGCGGAAGGGCTCAAGAATGAGGAGAATGTCGAGGGCAGGAATGAGAGAATAACCTGCATAGGATTATATCCAAGGAAGGCAGAGAACAGTGCTGATGTTGCCGGTATCTTGTTGAACACAGGTATAAGTATAGGCGCGCCCGCAGTCTGAAGAGATGTAGCGAAAGACGGGCCAAGTCTTGTTGAAAGTCCTATAAGAACGATGGTAAAAAATATACCCATACTGGCAGTCTGGCCTGTATTCTGAAGCGTTGTTCGCATGCCTGAGGCAGCACCCCTTTCCTGAGGGGCAACTGAATTCATAACAGCGGTGATATTCGGTGCCGCAAACAATCCCATTCCAGTTCCCATAAGGAACAGTGTTGCGCCAAATTCTGGATATGAGAAATTGTAGGTGAACGTGGTGAAGATAAGAAATGCTGCTGCACCTATGAGCATGCCGATCGTACCAAGCAGTCTTGCTCCTATCTTGTCAGATATCGCACCGCTGATCGGACCGAATATAACGAATCCTGCCATCATCGGTATCATGTATATTCCTGCATAGAATGGTATTTGAGAAAATGGAACACTTTCCGGAAGGTGTAGAGGGAGCCATATTCCCTGCAGGAGAATGATCATCATGAACATCACCCCGCCCATGCCCATGGACTGGAGCATTCCAGCAATGCTGCCAAATGCAAATTGTCTCGTCCTGAATAGCTGCATCTTGAACATTGGCTGTGGAACAAAGGTTTCGACTATCACGAAAACGATCAGAAGAGCTGTTCCAACGAGCATTGAGAGAAGAACCCATGGATCAGTCCATCCCATGGATGATGAACCGTAAGGCATCAATCCGTATGTGACTCCAAGCAACAGAAGTGTCAACCCAGATGCAAATGTTACATTTCCGGGTATGTCAACTTTCTGATCTTTGTGCCTGACAGCATTGTCTTTCAGCTTCCAGTAAGACCAGGCTGTTCCCAGGATACCTACAGGAACACTAACGAGAAAGACAAGCCTCCAGTCAAAAACAAGCGTCAGCTTTACGTTGAAAAGTGTAAAAGTATAGTTATAATGAATGGCAGACAAAATACCTCCAAGAATCAGCCCAACTAGGGAGCCTGCAAGAGCGGCTATCTGATTAATGCCCATTGCCTTCCCTCTTTCCTCGGAGGAGAAACTGTCCGTGATTATAGCAGCGGAATTGGCGAAAAGAAAAGAGGCGCCAATAGCCTGTATCATCCTGAATATTATGAGTTCCATTGCGCCGGTATCTCCTTTTCCTGGGGTGACGTACAAGAGAATTGACCCAATCGTGAAGATGAGGAACCCCAGATTGAATAGCCGCACTCTGCCAAATATATCTGAAAGCCGGCCAGCGGTTACTAGAAGAACGGCAGTGATCACACCATAGCCCATCAATATCCAGAGCAGGTAGACAAACGAGGAAGGCGCAAAGGGATTCACGCCAAGCCCATTGAAGATAGCGGGTAGCGAGATCAAAATAATCGTTCCGTTAATTGTTGCCATCAACACACCGAGCGTGGTGTTTGAAAGCGCGATCCACTTATATTGAACCATTTAATCACCAGTGAATTATTGAGCTATATAAATAGATAACTGGTAAGTTATTGATAAGTTATATGTAACCTATATATATCGAACCTCGATTAGGGGACGATGATCTCCCTTAAGGCTGGAATAGCGATTTCAGTTGCTGCCCTTATCGTGTTTGGCGGTGTTGCCTATTTGACCTTAAATGCAAGCACCCCGTCGCTGACGCTCACATCTACAGGTTACTTTAGCATAGATAACCATACCTCAAAGGAATATTTTGTCAATAACGCATCCTCAGAGTTAAACGTCAATTTTACTGTCTATTCGAATACTTTTCCAATCGACATTTACGTTTATGATATATCACCCCTAAACAACACTTCAGCAAATTGGGTAAATATAACATCCATGAACGGCACGAACAATTACGAGCATGTCACAATAACATCGAATGGCACCCTGGTTCAGTTGAACCTTACAGTTAACCAGTCTGCCGTATCCCAGATGAAGGTTTCAGATCCCTTTGCCGGTGAATTATATCCATATATAGTGCAGATAATAGTGATATCGGGCAACGATAACGCTGGCGGGTTTGGTTTTGCCCTCTTCAGGATCTAGTCCTGCCGCATTAACCGCTACGTACGAGTCACGAATTTATATTAAGTAATGAAATGTGGCATGGAAATGGCAGATCAGATTAAGGAAAACCAACAACAAGCTGATCTCAAGCGAAGCCTTGGGCTGCGGGATGTATTTTTCCTCTCCTTCGGAGGCATGTCACCACTTCTGAGCCTCCTAACATATGGAGCTGTTGCACTGGAATACGGTGGGCCGCTCGCGCCCCTGATAATGATAATAGGAATGCTTCTGGTCCTGATTAACGGTCTTGTAGTAATGCAGCTTTCCAAGAGGTTCAGGACTTCAGGAGGCTACTATACATACGCTTTCCAGGCTTTAACAGAACGCGTTGGACTAAGCACAGGATGGATGTATCTTTTTTACTCCTCTCTTTATGCTATGGCTTATGTGGTCGGGGCAGTCTTTGTCGTTAACACAATATTCGGGATATCAAGCTACCTGATCTTCTTCGTCATAATTATACCAGCAGTTACGTTCTTGATCCTTGGTGTTCGGCCGTCTTCGAAATATGCCGTTTATACAGGCATCGTCGAGATTTTGGTTATAGTGGTGATCTTTGCCTTTTCCATCTTTCTTTCAGGAGGATCTGCTTACATCCCGAATCCAATCACAATGCACATCTCCAGCGGCTACCTCGCGCTGGGCATTCTGTTTGCGATGAGTATTCCCACCGGATACGGATCAATTGCGCCAATTTCAGGAGAGATCAAGGATCCGGAAAAAACGGTGGGAAGGGCAGCTGTTTCGGTTATAATGGTGGGGGGTGCCCTTGCCACGATCTTCCTATATGGAATATACAATCTCCTGCTCCATCTGGGCATTTCAATTCCCGCTGCTGGCGGACTTCCAATACTAGGTATATTAGAGAATCATTTTTCAGTTTACAGTTACTACATTATTATAGTTGTGGCCATTGCTTCAATTAACGATGGAATATTGGCTCTCCTTTCCTTCGGATCTGCCGCCTCTAGAACAATCTTCAGGATGGGAGTCGATAGAAGCTTTCCATCCTTCTTTGCAAAAAAGATAAGAGACCAGCCAATAGCAGGGAACATAACAATTTCGCTTGTTCTTTTCATCATTCCCTTAATCATGATTACAAGGCTCCCCAATGAGACGGCTTTCATCATCCTTGGAACAATAGCCTCCCTGGGAGGTCTCTTTATCCACATTATTGCGGACTTCTCCCTTATAAGGATTGGCTTAAGACGCGGCAAACGCATGCTTTTAAGAGGTGCCAAGGGGGTGTGGTCCAGGACCAAAGACTATAAGGAAGTCATCCTGGCGATCACAGCATCGATCATAACCTCAATCGAACTTATATATGCAGCATATTCTACCGTGCTGGTTTACTCAACCCTTTTCCTGATATGGATAGTTCTTGGTTACATTATAGTGGATATAAAAGACATAGTAACCAAGACGCCATATACGACTAAGCTTGGAAAGGAGGACAGAATGATCGCAGAAAGAATAAAGGATCTTACAAGCCTTAAAGTAAGGAGAGCCCTTCCAGACGTGGTTGTAAGCCTCGATGATACTTTACAGCAGGCCATTCAGAAATGTGTCAACATGGATTCGCAGGGAGCTGCTGTTGTGGATAAATATAACAACCCTGTCAGGACTTTCATACTAAGAGATGTTTTCCTGCTTTCTGAACAAGAGATAGCTAAAACCCATGTTAGAGATATATGGCTTGAACAGGTAGTTACGATTGACCGTAATACAGGGGTCTCAGACATGATCAAGCTCTTCAAAGAATACAGGGTTCCAGTCCTGTGCATCATAGACGAGAACGGGAAGCTTGCTGGAACCGTTCGTGAGAGAGAAGTTCTAATGGCACTCGGCTCCGGCGATATAGAAAAACCTGGACCTAAGCAAAAACCGCTTTTTCAATAGGAGTGAATGTATTTAGTCAGCAGGCTTGATTTGGAAAGCTGCAGAGTCATGCATTTGGCGAACGTGCTGCAATAATATAATAACTCACAATGCAATTTGGCGCAGAAGGGGCTTGTGGTCTAGGGGTTATGACATCGCTCTCACACAGCGAAGGCCGCCGGTTCAAATCCGGCCAAGCCCATTGTATGAGAATTCCCTTGGTTTTCAAGTGCAACTGGCATTAACCATTTAGTACACATCAACGATTGTAAGTTGTGATGCGTATGGATAAATTCCATGGAATCATAGTTCAGAAGAGGCTCAGGGACCCATCAGTGCTGCGCAACGTTACAATACTGGGTACTATACAGAGTAAAGATTGGAAGTTATTGGTCGTGAGTGTTCCGGACTCTCGAATGGATAGCGTTCTGGGATAGGTAAAATTGAACCTCAGAACCGATG
>JAJYZI010000054.1:1801-7104 GCA_021800105.1 Thermoplasmata archaeon | reverse complement strand
TTACGAAAAATTAGCGAAAGATGAATTGCATGTCGGAAATGAACCATCAAGCAATTTTTCACCAACTCTTTCAGACAGGGGCAAAAGCTGTTGATTCCTTGAAAAGTTAGAGATATCCAATCCCATGCTAAGATTGCAGAAAAACAGCTATTGGCCTGTAAACCGGCATGATAATCGTAAACAATTAAAAATGTTCAGAAATTTAACGTTAATCATGCTAGCAAGTAGAAACCAGCAAATTAAGGAGTTTTATTATAAAAGTCTGGAATCACTGTCGCATGCGAATTATTGACTTACATGAAGACTTTGGTATAACATCATCCACGGAGAATGTATTTACTGGTACTTCACAATCGTCCATAGCCAGACTGAGGGAGTTTGCAGATGTACTCATTTTTTCAGCTATTTTCCCTTTCAGAAGGGTGTGGGCAAAATCAAAGCCATCAATTGATCCGAAGCAGAAACCCACAGAATTTACATGGATCCCAGATCATTCTGCACTCATGCATCAGGCAAATTTTTTCTCTTTTCTGCGCAACAACAAAACCGTAGATTTTGTCTCCAAAGCCGCTGACCTTAAGGGGGAGATTCCTAAATTCTTGATATCCATCGAAGGCGCAGATACTATTGCGGATCCCTCCGATATATATTCCCTGTATGATCTTGGAATAAGATGCATCGGGTTGACTTGGAATTATGATAACAAGTATGCGGCTTCATGCTACTCAAAAAAAGACTATGGTTTGACCGGAGCTGGTGAGCAACTTGTTGATCTTTGTAATGAACTAGGCATAATAGTCGACACAGCTCATACAAGCAGGCAGACAACTCTTGACGTATGTGGTTATTCCAAGAATCCAGTCATAATGACACATACAAATATACGAAAGCTCTTCGATCATGCAAGGAATGCTGATGATTCAATGTTACAGGCATTATATTCCACCCATGGAATAGTAGGTATAAGTGGAATCGCTGAAATGTTATCTACAGAACCAACTATAAATGATATGATAGAAAATATCAACTATCTTGGAGAAAACTTCGGTTGGGATATTGTTGCCGTGGGATCGGATTTCCTTGGCATGAGAGGTGGAACTAAGGGTTTCACGTCATTCTCTGATATCATGGCGCTTGCAGAATCAGTAAAACAACCCGATCTGTTACTACACGCCAACGCAGAGCGTGTTATCCGGGCAGTATTAAGATAAACTGAATGAATAATCATTTTAGGTATCCGGTGATACGAAATCATGGAGTTCAAACTCGGAATAGAAAGTTTGCTTCCAGATCTGCCAAATAAGCCGATCGCTTTATTGACTAATGCATCTGGCGTAACTCAGGATCTTATTCAAAACATCGATTTAATGATGAAGAAGGGAGCGAATATAAGGAAGATATTCGCCCCTGAACACGGTATTTATGCCGCTCTGAAGAATGGTGAAATAGTTCGAGACGAGACATATGCAGGGATCCCTGTCAAATCCATATATACTGAAAAGTCGCATCAGATAGATCCTGTGGAACTGGAGGATATTGAGACAGTTATATATGACATTCAGGACGGAGGTGCCCGACCCTATACTTATGTATCGTCACTGAAGCACCTTCTTGGTGCTGCCAGAAAAGCAGGCACTCAAGTGATAGTTTGCGACAGGCCAGCTCCTCTTTCAGGGTCGGTAGTAGATGGTCCGATGATGCAACCTGGATTCAGATCGTTCGTGGGGATAGATGATTTTCCGCTTAGATATGGAATGACGATAGGTGAAATGGGACAATACCTGAACAGGGATATTAATGCGGAACTAAAAATATCGGCCATGGCGGGTTACAAAAGATCCTATTATTATGATGCTTATTTGAAACATTTTGTGCCGCCTTCACTAAATCTTCCAACATTGAATGCACTGTTTGTATTTGTTGGAATGGTTCTCGTTGAATCCTCAAAAGTAAGCGTCGGCCGTGGAACACCATATCCATTCTCACAGTTCGGTTACGACGGCTCATGGTCCTTGGACCTGAAGCAGCAAAGAGGGGCAATATTCAGAAAGATAATGTTCATTCCAAGCCTAGACCCTCTATCGGGGCAAAAACTGGAAGGATTTTCGATTCATATCGAGGATCGCAAGATATTTCGAAGCATAACCCTTGCGATAAGTGTCCTGAAGCATCTCTTCTCTCTTGATAAGGGGAACATTGATTTCAAGCACCTTTCTATCCTGTATGGATCCGATGAACTGAGAAGATTCCTCGAAGAAGATCTGGACGTGAACAAAATAGCTGAAACGTGGATCGATTCCTCGAGGGACTACCTGGAAGCAAGGAAGGCTTTCCTGCTTTACGACTAGAAACAGGATCAATAGCTAATAATATTTACCTGAGATTACGCCTTATGAAGATTAAGAGCCTGGAATATAAGAAGATAAACATAGAGATGAAGAAACCTTTCAAAATTGCACTTGGTTCCACAGACTTCTATGAAGGATATTTTGTTAAGGTAACAACAGACAACGGACTATCCGGCTACGGTGAAGCAATCCCAACTCCATTCATAACAGGTGACACAATGGGATCTGTAGAGTCGGAGCTTTCTATTTTCAGCCAGGCACTGAAGGGTTTGGAGCTCTCAACCGAAGCACTCAACGAAAGGATGAAGGCGCTTGCCAGAAGCTCGAAAGCCAGCAGGGCTGCAGTGGATATGGCCTTTTACGACATACTCGGGAAGAAAGCAGATCTGCCCCTCTACATACTGCTTGGTGGCTACAGGTCAAGCATGAAGACATCATATACGGTTGACCTGGTTGATGCACCTCATGCGAAAGTCCAGGCAAAAGAGCTTTTGGATGATGGTGTCGAATTCTTCAAAATAAAGCTGGGCAAGTCTGTCACTGAAGATTATGAGAGGGTCAAGGCGGTCAGAGAGGTAATTGGGCCCGAGCATTCCATTTGCGTGGATTTCAATCAGTCCTACAGCCCAAAAAAAGCAGTTGAACTTTCTGGCAAGATAGAAAAGTTTGGCATCGAATTCCTTGAGCAGCCTGTCGTAAGAGATGATGTAAAGGGAATGAAGTTTGTCCGCCTTAACTCATCCATCCCAGTAATGGCGGATGAAGCCGTTTTCACACTTGCGGACCTTAGCAACGTCGTTTACGAGGAAGCTGCAGACTATGTCAACATAAAGCTGATGAAATGCGGCGGCATAACGGATGCACTTAAGATCGTGAAAGCTGCACAGGTATTCAGAATGCCATGCATGATGGGCTGCATGGTTGAGACCAAACTTGCAAATACGGCAGGTCTCCATGTTGCGCTTGCCCAGCCTAATTTCGCTTATACGGATCTTGATGGTTTTTCAAGCCTTAAGGAGCCCGGAGTGTCTGGTGGCCTTGACTTCGTGAAGGGGATCAACCACCCTCCTAAGGAAGGCGGCATAGGCGCAACTCCCATTATGGCGTTCTGAAAGATCAGAAATAGCCGAACGCCCTGAATACAGCTCCGGTAATTGCCTCGACTTTCGTGCTGAAGGTCGATATGTATCCTACACCATCAGGAATGAGGCCCAGATCCGCAGGAACCCCTGTGCTAATGAAGACTGATCTCTTACCAGCCAGCTGTGCAACAATGGCGACGTACCTATCCTTCAGGTGCTCATTCCTTCCTATCACGATCATCTGTTCATAGTCACGATAAGAAGAAGCAGGATCCTCTGAAGTGAAGTTATCAAGTTTCAGTCCAGTTTCTTTCAGTCTCTTTATTATTTCGCGGGAATTTGTGAAAGAATCTCCCACGATACTTTCTCTTGTATCATCCAGATAGAGAATGGCAGTCCTGGTTTCGGGGTTGAGGGGGACAAATGCTTTCTTTATAGTGTTTCCCACAAGAGCGTATGCACTCAAAACCTCATTCGGCGGCTCAACATGTGCTCCCTTCACAGGAAGCAGGTTGAGTATTCTTATCGCGCTTGCATGATCATCCTTCATTTCTAGATATTGTGACATTTCTATAGCCCTGTCGATATCGACGCACTCCAGTATATCCGCACCTGCCCTGGACGCCCTCTTCCCCATCTCCTCTGTGGTGAAATCCTTTGACACTGCCTTCATGTTGAGGGAATCTGTTATCGCCAATCCCTTGAAATTAAGGTCCTTCCTCAGTATATTGTATATGGTAGGCGAGAGAGTTGCCGGATTGGAATCGTCTATTGCAGAATATAGGACATGGGACAGCATGACTGAAGCGACGCCTTCCTGCACGGCTTCCTTGAACGGGAACATATCGCTGGTTATTGCAGCTCTGCTTCTTTCATCTTTTGGCAGCATAAGGTGGGAATCACCAAGAACCCCCCCATGTCCGGGGAAGTGCTTGGCTGTGGCCGCAACCCCGTATCTCTGGATCCCTCGAATGAATGCTTTGCCATGTGCTGCAACGACCAGCGGATCATAAGAAAAGCTACGCTCAAGAATAACCTGGTTATACGGGCTCGAAAGATCAAGAACGGGAGCAAGGTTCCAGTCTATTCCCAGGTGATTGAGATCATATCCTGTCCTGGAACCTACGTATTCGGTAAAGCGCAGATTGTTCAGGTTTCCCAGAAAGGCGTTGCTTGGATTGTAGTTCAGGAATGCTAGTCTAACGACATTACCTCCCTCCTGGTCTACCGCTATGTAAGGATCCTTCGCATCCTTCTCAATTCTGTAAAGTCGCTTTATGCTATGTATAAGCTCAACCAGGTCTTTCCTGTCCGAGAAGTCTTTGCGCACAAGAACAATAGTGGATGGAAGAAGCTTCCCGATAAGTCGAAGTGATTCTTCCCTTTCATGACCAATTAGACCTGTCTGTATAAAGAAACCCGGTCGCATTCTTCATCATTGCATAAAAGAGTTAAATTTAGCGATCCTTTGAGGCTCTCTTTTTGGTGGCGTAGAGGGAGAGGAATGATCCTTTATCCTTGCCATGGATCACTGTCTGATTCGCTTTAATGATTCTAGTGCTTTCCGTCTGGTCACCATCAAAATTAAGGTTTCTTGCAAACTTCGGGAAGGCGCTCGATGAGACTTCCAGCCTTATTCTCTCCCCCTTGGCAAACCTGTAAGAAGTATTCCACATGTCCACCGAGACATGGTACACTTTACCCGGGACAGTCTTTACTGCTGATCTCATGCCGTCCCTGTACCTCATCCTGACTATACCATCACAAAGCCTTATTGCCCTAAGATCAGGCAGAACAGTTAGCAGTTTTGCGGTGAAGTCGGTATCTGTTGCCGAGGTACTTACACTAAGGTTCAGCTTAACTGGCCCAACGA
>JAJYZI010000054.1:0-1701 GCA_021800105.1 Thermoplasmata archaeon | reverse complement strand
TTAAGCGGAGTACCTATCTGCTCATCGTCATACCAGCCAGAAATGTGCAATATTGGTATCTTGACTCGATCAAACTTGTCCTGGTATGATATCTCCTTTGTGTACTTATCGATCAACTGGTGATCAAGCCTTTTATGCCAGTGAGGAATTTTTCTTCCAGTCAGGAGGTCCATTTCAGTCATCGGCAGGTGTTTGTAAACTCTCTGCCAGTCGACAGGCTTAGTGTTCTGTAGTGCTCTTCCTGATACAAGAAATTCCCAGGACACATTAAGGGGTGATGCCACTCCTGTCGGGTCTTCCACAAAAGGGTCCGAAGGTGGAACGACAGATATCATGGCTTTGAGAGCCGGCGGTTGCAGGACCGCGGTATACCACTGGATCCTGCCAGAGTATGATGCTCCCCATGTTGCTACTGATCCATCGGACCATGGTTGCTTTGCTATCCACTGAACCGCATCAAAACCATCTTTACCTTCAGATCTGTAAGGCTCGAAGGCACCATCTGAATCTCCCCTTCCTCTAACGTCGCATGAAATGAAGATAAACCCTTTCGATGAAAAGAACTTTCCAGTAGATACTATGGGATCTGTTGTCTTGCCATAAGGGGTTCTGAGCAGAATAGCCGGCTTCCTGGTAGCATTGGAGAGACCATAGATATCGCTGGATAAATTAACGCCATCTCTCATCGCAATCTTCGTATCCCAATATATGTCTATTTCGTCGTTCATATGTTTGGTGATATCATGCGGATTATAAATTAAAGTGCAAGATGGAACAGAATATTTTATTGTAATCGGGAATTACCGCTTCCATGGTTGCAGAAACCGAAGACCTAGAGATCAAGCTGCGGGATCACATTAAATCAAACATCCCGGACGTTTCACATGGTATGACAGTTCTCGTTGCAAAAGACGGCAAAAAGCTATTCTTCGAGTCGCATGGAAAAATCGACGACCTGCATTTCACTTATGCAAACGATACTGTATACGATCTGGCTTCATTGACAAAGCCGCTTGCAACCTCGACATTGGCTTTCAAGCTTATAGACAGTGGAAAACTTTCCATGGAAGACACTTCTTCATCCCTAGGATTATTCAGCGGGATGGATAATCTGGGAAAGCTTTCCGTCAAAGCACTGCTATCTCACACATCAGGCTTGACTCCAAGCCTTCCACTGTATCGCAGAGGTAAAACAAGGGAGGCATATCTTGCCGGAATAAACGATGCCGCTGCCTCCGCTACTCCTTATACGGAAGAGAATTACAGTGATCTCAATTACATACTCCTGGGATACATAATAGAGGAAATATGCAGCAAACCTCTTGACGAAGCCTGGCAATCAATGGTTGCTGGAAAACTCGGCCTGAAGCACATTACGTTTCTTCCTAAATTAGACAAGGATAAAATTGCTCCAACCGAGTCAGATCGATCTAGAGGACAGGTGTGGGGTGATGTCCATGACGAGAATTCCTACTATTCAGGCGGTGTTGCAGGTCACGCTGGCCTGTTTTCTGATGCATCAGACATATTTTCATTTGCTTCACAGTACATCAAGGGAAAAATAATCTCGAAGTCAAGTCTGCTAAAGGCAACCAGACCTGCAAACGAGTATATTGGGGGGTCATTCGGCTACGGATGGATGATAAACACACCAAGGCCTACTAAACAGAGTCCTGCTTTTGATTATGCCAGATTTATAGG
>JAJYZI010000053.1 GCA_021800105.1 Thermoplasmata archaeon | reverse complement strand
ATGAGTTCTTCTATCCTCTCCGCCATGTCGGTTGCGAGAGGTATTTCCACCCTGTCTGTGACGTCGAAGCCTTTAGATCTAGCCCTTCTGGCAAGCTCATATGAAGCGCGAACCTCGTTTTCCAGCCTGGCAGAGTACGCTTTAATATCAGGAATCATTTCAGCAGGTCGCTAATAAGAAGCTTGTCCATAAGTGATGCCTTTATCTTGATCTTCTTCTCAAAGTAGGCTGACATTGCATCTTCCTCCCCGCTGAGAAGCTTGCTGAAAAGGTCGGATGATACCTCTATGTAAATATCAGCATCCTTCTTTCCATCCATTATTTCGGAAACCGAACCGTTTTCAAGGGAGAAGTTGTAAAAGTCTTTTCCGTCGAAATCGATGCAGAATGTCTTCTTTACGCCAGATAGCTTTTTCTTGAACTTCTCGTCGGTTGCAAGCCTCTTGTTTATCTTATCTGCAAGATTGTTAAGAACTTCTTTCATTCGATCTTCCTTTCCTGTACTCCAGTGCCATTTCCACCAAATATTTATGGACACGTGATGGAAATAAGGGCCTGGATTTGAATTCACTATGGTATTGCGTGGCAATAAAGTTTTTCCTTCCATTCAATTCAAGTATTTCCATACGGATGCCTGCATCATCCACGCCCGAAAAGTGCATGCCCGACTCTTCAAACTTTTCAATATATTTTGGGTTCACCTCGTATCTGTGCCTGTGCCTCTCAGATATGTGATCGCTCGCATATATATCGTAGGCAATCGTATTCTCCCTGACAATTACGGTTTTTGCACCGAGCCTCATTGTTCCGCCCATATCAGATACACCTTCCTGTTCTGGTAGAAGATCAATAACAGGATACTTTGTGTTCGGATCAAACTCGGTGCTGTTTGCACCCTGCATACCAAGTACATTCCTGGCGTATTCAATAACTGCGGCCTGGAAACCAAGGCAGATTCCCAGGAATGGGATCTGCTGCTCCCTGGCGTACCTGCATGCTATAATTTTGCCCTCCACACCCCTGTAGCCAAAACCGCCTGGAACAAGGATGCCATCAACGCCTTCAAGATCATTCGTGGACTCTTTCAGGCTGTCTGAATCCAGCCACACCAGGTCAACTCCTATCCCAGTTACTCCCGTAACATGGGTGAAGGCCTCCTTGTGGCTCATGTAGGCATCAAGCAAATGAGTATATTTACCAACAACGGCGATCCTGACGCTGTCCCTGACTTTGTCTATATTCTCCTTGTATTTTTTCCATGGATCCACGAAGGTCGATGGTTTCATCCCAAAATATGCCTCGATATACTGCAGGATACCCTGCCTGTTCATGATATCTGGGACCCAGTATGGACTCTTTGCATCCGGCACGCCTATTATTCCAGCTTCGGGGACATCTGTAAAGAGGGATATCTTCTTTTTTGACTCGTCTGAAAGCTGCCCCTTGAGCCTGCAAAATATGATATCTGGCTGGATACCGATTCCCCTTAGCTCATTGACGCTGTGCTGCGTAGGCTTGGTTTTCTGTTCCCTACTCGCCCCGACTTCAGGTATGAGCGTAACGTGACAGAAAAGAACGGAGTTCCTCGGTTCCTCCCTGTTGAGTTCCCTTAGTGCCTCAAGAAAAGGCATAGATTCTATGTCACCGACCGTCCCACCTACTTCTATAAGCAATATCTCGGCAGAGTCAGATTGTGCTAAGCCCCTTATCCTTCTCTTTATCTCATTTGTAATGTGCGGTATGATCTGGACTGTGCTTCCAAGGTACTTCCCTTCTCTTTCCCTGCGAATTACCTCACTGTAGATCTTTCCGGTTGTTATGTTGTTGTCAGTGACAAGGTTTCTGTCCAGAAACCGCTCGTAGTTTCCCAGGTCCAGATCCACTTCCCCACCATCTTCAAGCACGAAAACCTCTCCATGCTGGTAAGGATTCATTGTGCCCGCATCGTAATTTATGTATGGATCAATCTTCATGGCAGAAACGTTGTGCCCGGAATTGGAGAGAATGTGGGAAAGACTAGAAGTGATAGTTCCCTTTCCAAGGCCGGATATAACTCCACCTGTGATAACTATGTAATGCATCTTGTGATAGCATTCAGAGGCTAATTAAATTAATCGAAATCATATCTGGTAAAAGATTGCGATCAGTTGTTATCAGGTTTGTATACTACGGCGAGGACGACCCGAAGAAATCGACCATGAAGAAGCTCCAGAGACTGGGTCTTGCAGGACAGATACCAGAAAACAGGATTGGATGCTCCGTTGTCCTGAACCCGTTCGCAGAACTCTATATTCTCAAATCAGACAAGGCCGCAATAGAGAGATGTGGGCTGTGCGCCCTTGACGGCTCCTGGAGCAACCCCGGGAGGCTTGAAAGAGGGATTTACAGGAGGCAGAGGAAGCTTCCAACACTCCTTGCTGCAAACCCCGTGAATTATGGTAAACCGAATGTACTTTCATCGGCCGAGGCCGTTTGCGCGGCGCTTTACATTACTGGTTACACTGAACTCGCGGAACAGGTCATGTCAAAGTTTAATTGGGGACACAGCTTTCTTTCCCTTAACGCAGAGCCATTAGCAGAATACGCTACGGCAGGAAGCCAAGAACAGCTTCATGTCATGATAGAATCATATTTCTGAGTCTGCTTCCATGAACCATTATCGAGCACATACACACCGGAGGTATATTGCACAAATATAGGAAGTACAGCCTGCCGAATACTTTTCGGGAGGAGTGAAAACGGATGGTCCTCAAATGGAAGCACATGAATTCCTGTTACATGCGAATCCGCCTTATTGACAGAATAGAGATATTCAATTTCATCTGAATCGAGTCGGAGCTTACCGGAACTGATCTTCGCGTTCTCGATATCTCCCTTTTTATATCCAATCCTGCCAGGATCTCCGCCGGATCCAAGGATGAGCATTATTATGCCCATGCACTTCGAACACTTTCCGCATGGTATTATCTTGCCGTCAATAGATGAGCAGGAATGGCAGGATCGCTGTAACGCGAATATGTCAGGATACCGCCGGATCAATATGCGCTCGACTATTGTTGCAGTTACGGGATATACAAGAGATGATATGGTTAGGTTGAAGTCTTTGGAAAGAAGGTATGATGACATCATGTTAGTGAAATCTGGTGTCTGATCGAAGATTGCGTGATAGTGCCGTATACCATGGAACGGTGGCATGTCTTTTGGATCATCGAACTCGTTGCCCATGAATGCAATAGGTATTCTTCGGGATATAAGCACGGGGACCATTGACATAATGTATACGGGAAAAGTGAACAGTTGTACCGGGTATGTATCCGTCCTCTTCCTGATCACGCTCTGGTTAAGGAATGGCAGGAGCCCAAGACAGAACCTGTAAAACCTGTCTGCATTTGACCAGACCTTCGTTGTATTATTATTGTTCTGCGCAAAGGAATCAAAAGCAGGTTTAGCTGCTCTCCAGTGTGCCCCTGATTCGTTAAAAAATACAGGATGGACGTCAAAACCAGTCTCCTTCAGTATAGAATATGTCAGGAGGCTCTCCTTTCCACCGCTTGACAAAACTGCGACCTTCCCATTATTCATCGAGGGTTTTTTGTCTTCCGCTTTTGGGATGACCTTTTTAGCTATCAGCCTGGTAAGGCCGTTTGCATTTGCTTCAGTAATATCATCCGGTTGGGGTATAGCTTCTGGTTTGTAGAAGTCATACCTTCTTCTGCATATTGCATTTACAAAAACCTCCCTGTTGTTTACATGTATGAATGCATTCAGCTGGGAAATATCTGTCACGGAGACATCAAAATCAAGTACTAGCTCCCTGGCAAAATAAGTGAAATTTATGGCCGGCATCGTCAGTATGAGACCGGCAAGATTCTCAGTTATCTGCAGATCCTCCCTGTATGAGAAGATAAGTTGGAATTCATGTCTTACGCCTTGCGATTCAATCTGAATGCTGGAACTAATCTTTCTCTTCTCAATGGTTGGACGTGAGACCGTGATCCTGTCTATGATTGCAATTCGGTCGCGATACTCAGCAGACGTCAAATCACTTCCCAAGTGTGTCCTGGATATACGAGGTGATCTGACCTAAATTTCCAAGCGGATCGAAAGCCGGGATTCCGTACTTCCTTTCCACCATGTCCGTGTAGTCAAGCATCTCGCTGTTTGTCATATCATCGCGGTTTATAGCGACAGCTATGACCTTCTTGTCTGATAAGAGTTCAAGGATCCGGATGTATTTTTCAAGAGGCGGGATTTTAAACTTCTCAAAACCGTCATAGTATAAGCGTTTGGGGGAATGCTGAAGTACTATGGCATCAGGATGAAGCGCCCCGATTATCTCAAAGCTTCCAGGATACGCTGGGTGAAGCACAGACCCCTGGCCTTCCAGGAACATATAATCCGGATGGAGATCGTTCCATGCATCGACTGTGACAGTCTCCAGGGCACCAGAGACAAAGTCGTTGATAATCGCGTCAAGGACGATTGTATACTTGAATCCCTGCATCCAGGAAGTCTGCCCAGTGCCTATCATCTCCGAGGTGTTTCCTTTCTTTTTCATGCTCTCGGAAAGAAAAACGGAAGTGGTTCGTTTGCCGACTGCACTGTCTGTACCCAGAACCGCTATCTTCGTAGACTTCACATCAAGGATCCTGCCTGTGAACATGTCCTTCCTATCCCTGAACATCTTCCGAACATCGGTTATTGATCTCCCATTCTTTGAAGCAAGCTTGGCGAATTCTGGATCGTCGCTCAGGAATTCATGAAGCCCACTTACGACGTTCAAGCCTGATTTCAGGGCATCAGCTATAAATTTCCTGTATTTAGGAGGTAGAACGCCACCATCTGTTGCTACACCAACGACAAGAGTAGATAGCGGAGGATCGGCGTTTACAGGCAATGAAGGAATTACAGGGATTCCACATTTCTTTCCATTAAGAATCATTCCTGCATCTTCACCCGCATGGCTACTGTCAATAACATATCTAACGTTATAGCGCCTTGAGAATCTCACAAGACCATTGGCAGTTTTGCCGTATGTAGTTCCAAAGACTGATTCTGCAAGGACTACTGCATCTTCCAAGTTTTCCCTTTACCCGTAATAATGACTACGCAATCTATCTTCCTGTTAAGCATCTGTGCAACCCTATTGGCTGCCACTACAGCTGAACTGGAAGCTGGAAGCGCGTCGACGTTCTCATGAACCATCAAAAGCTGGGAGTAGCGCATCATCTCTGTATCCGGGACCTCGAATGCAAAGCCATTGCTTTCATATATCGAGTCAAGGGCCGCCTGGCCATCAAACGATACATAAGATACAAGAGGCTCGTTTATGGAGGTTTCTTTGATATCTAGTGGCCCAAGATTCTGGATTTTCCTGTATCCCTTCCTCCATGATCTCACGACAGGATTTCCACCATCGGTCGATGCCGCTATCAACCTGGGAACCGAATCTATCAATCCCGCATCTCTCAGCAACCTGAACCCTTTGTATATACCGGTAATCGTAGTACCGTTTCCCACAGGGGCGGATATGAATTCCGGAGTTCTTCCGAGCTGGCTAACGATTTCAGAAGCGATCTGCGAATAGCCCTGAAAATCCAATTCTGAATTTGAATTTCCGGGATTTGAATCGTACCAGTTCTCGTCAGCAGCCTTCTGGCGCATGTATTCAACGACCTCTTCATATTTCATCGGAAGCTCAAGAAGGCTGGCTCCATAAGACCTGATTTCTGAAAGTCGGTCCCCAGAATAGGATGAAGGAACTCCAATTATTGAGTTCATTCCGTACTCGCCCGCAAAATAAGCGAGCGATGCGCCATAATTACCGCAGGACCCCAATGAAACTGTGTCATATCCAAGTTCGCGCGCTCTCATGACGTGATACTTCGAGATCCTGTCTTTCTGTGTTCCCGTTACACCGCCGCCCTCATATTTCACAAAAAGTCGCTTGAAATTGAGAACTCTCTCCATCTTGCGTGCACGGAAAAAAGGTGTTTTATTAGGAGGCTCGTCCTCCACACACTCTTCCATTTACTTTATTCCTTGGCTTTTAACCTTAAATGTAAAGAATTTGATATTATTTAAATGTTATGTCAAGTCTAGAACTAAAATTAATTCAAAAACACGTGGAACAGCAGAAAAATAAAGATTTTGTCATATATATATTATAATTAATATATTCTTATATTGAGATTAGTTCATATGATCCTTCAGATGCAATGTTTCGAACCATTTCCCTGATTGGACCTCTGGTACCTTTCCAGTCCACCAAGAATCCGCGGAATCCTTTGGTTCTGTCCATGCATTGCTTTAGCAGATCAACGGTAAGAAATTCATGGGTGTGCTTTGATAATATATGCCCTACATTGATGCCACTGGAGACTGCATATTCAGTGATCTTTGGAGAATAGTGCCCGCCTCCGATGCCAATAAATCCGCCTTTACCATCATCACTGCAATTCATAACGGCCTTTGATACTGTTTCAAGCGCAGACCTGTTCTCCCAGTCCTCTTTTTCTGTACCTATCTCTATGAAGAAGGAGGGTACCTTGATGAGCGGACCATGATGCGTTGCTTCAAATGTAATGTTGAAGCCTTCTACTGGGTTCTTCCTCATAATC
The DNA here is from genome assembly GCA_021800105.1 of Thermoplasmata archaeon. GTDB lineage: Archaea > Thermoplasmatota > Thermoplasmata > Thermoplasmatales > Thermoplasmataceae > UBA582. Next base: position 556 of record JAJYZI010000053.1, on the reverse strand, counting down.
CTTAACGCCGAAGACATGTTTCCTGGGTCGGACATAGAGACCTGTGATGGGAAACCTCCCAAAAGTGCTTCCCCTATGTTGCCCATTGCATGAACAGTAAGGGACTTGATCTTTGCCTGGGAACTGTGCTTGGATAAGAAAATGATAGTCGAAGCTTTCATACCTAGTTCTGCAAGCACTTCTTCAAATCCATTCATGTTGAGGTGCCTCTCTTCGGACCTGTACAGTGCATATCCATTATAAGTCAGGATTTCTTTGATAGTACTGTGCTGAAACGGATAATGATCGATTATGTAAGCTGAGATTGACTTGCTAGACGGATCCTGTCCAGATTCAACCAGAACCTTGAGTTGTATATTTTCCCCCTCTATCATGCTAACACAAGAGTGGTAATTTCTACTGCAGCTTATCTCTTCCGTTGAAAACCTGAAGATTGCAATCTAGTCAACAGTTTATCTCTATATAAAAGATAGATGAACATGCATTAATATTTTATTTAAGATAAATGTAAACGCATAGAAAGTTTTCGAATCTCATCCCAGTGAAGGTATTCTTT
>JAJYZI010000015.1 GCA_021800105.1 Thermoplasmata archaeon | reverse complement strand
TTTGACGGTGTTTGCAATGTTATTGAAGAACACTCTGCACTTCGAGGATGGGGATTATTCACGGATAGAGGAATAACAGTCGAATGACTACCTGATCTAAATTCTTCCTAATATCATGCAAGTGATTTCAGCCTCCTTTTACCAGAAAGTGTTTATGAGATCCATTTTTAGCTGCATATAGGAGATGCGACAAATGTTTAAGCTTCTAGATATTATGACCACTCATGATTGAGAAAAAAATTTTCGACTTTGCCAGGGAGACCAGCACCATACTTATAGTGAATGGTTCCGAGAATGCCGTTGACAAGAATTTTTTCTACCTTTCAGGTATTGAGAATGGTGTGTTTGAGGGGTCTGCTCTTATCGCAACCCCAGATACTATAAAAATTATTACCGGGCAGCTTGAGGAAGAAGCTGCAAGGTCATCTGGTCACGAGGTAATGATCTACAAAGGCAAAGGAGAATTCGAGAACCTTCTAAAGGAGAACCTGAAGGGGGTGGATTCCATCGGCTTAAATTACTCTTCAGTCACGCTTACCATATATACGGGTCTGCTGCGCATGATACCTGAGAAATCATTCATCGATGTTTCGGCTTCTATTGCTGAGTCGAGGCGGTTCAAAACGCCGGAAGAAGTTCATCGCATAACAGAAGCTGGCAGAATTGCATGCGAGGCTATAGATCATGTATATGAAGGCGTTAAAGAAGGGATGACCGAGAATGAACTAGCCTCAATGCTAGTAAGCGAAATGATGAAGGCAGGAGCCTCTGGCCCATCCTTTACAACAATCGTTGCTTTTGGCGAGAACGCCTCAATGCCCCATTACACACCGGGAAAGAGGAAGCTTCGCAAGGGAGATTTTATCCTTACTGATTTTGGTGCCATTTACAAGAGATACTGCTCTGATGTGACCAGAACGGCAGTTTTCGGAAAGGCCTCTGAAAAGCAGCGGCTAATGTACGAAACGGTGCTCAAGGCGCAAACGGAAAGCATGAATGCAATAAAGGAGAATATGAATGGAAAGGATATCGACAAGATCGCTAGGGACATCATAGACTCCACCGAATTTAAGGGAAAGTTCATTCATTCCCTGGGACATGGGCTGGGCATGGATGTGCATGACCATCCTGCTCTCTCTTCGGGAGCCGATTTCACGCTGAAAGCAGGAATGGTTGTCACTGTTGAACCTGGTGTATACATACCGAAAGTGGGCGGGGTAAGAATAGAAGACGACGTTCTTGTAACAAAGGATGGCTACACTCTCCTGACGAAGGCCCCGAGGGATCTTCTGGAGCTATGATCTCTGCCCCAAGGCTCGGTTTTCTCAAGCCGGAGATGCAGTCGCCAGAGTGGGCAAGATCGCAATATACATCGTTCGACCGCTCAGCCGCCGAAACAAGAGAGGAGGTTACAAACTTTCTTTATTCTCTTGTTCAGGAAGATGTCACCAAACCCGATCATATTACGCCCGAATCCCTTGCCTTATCCCTCTGGTTACTAAGGGCAGTCAACGACAATTCCCTGTTCTCCCGATTCTCGGTGGCTGCAAGAGATATTTATCAGCATATGATTGAGTCGTTCAATCCTGACATGGTCGAGGATGCATCTACGAGCCTGGGCATGAGAGTTGAAAGAGTTGAGGGAAAGATGTTCAGGATCAGGGCACTTGATTTTATACGCTCAAACACGCATCTTTCTGGAACTAGGTACAGGCTGGCATTTCAGGATATAAAGGAAGGCTGGGTATATCTTGAGAAATCCGTTCTATCAAAGGTGCTCAGGGAACATTTCGTAGCAAGGATTAAAGAGTTCTATGACTCGATAAGTTCAGCCAAGGCAATCGAGATACTTGGGGACTTTCGTGGTCTCGTCCAGTACATCGGGGATCAGTGGACGGCAATTAAAGGCAAGCGGACTACCGATCTTGGGTCCGTCGATCAATCGCTCTTCCCTCCCTGCATAAAGGAATATCTTGTTGAGGTTCGAGATGGTGTCAATCTACCGCACATGGCGAGATTCACACTTGTAAGTTTCCTGCATAAGATTGGCATGCAGAATCCGGAAATTATGGCCCTGTTTAAGACGGCGCCGGATTTCAACCAGAGGATAACAGAATATCAGGTCGATCATGTGACAGGGCAGATATCTGGTACGGAATACTCGCCACCAAAATGCGAGGTGCTGCGATCAAACCATGTCTGTTACTGGGGAGATGACAAACTGTGCCATCAGGAGTGGCTTAGACATCCCCTGCAATATTATGCTGTCAAGAAAAAAAGCAATTCTAGGAAAGCTTCCTCTCAATCGTCTTGATAAGCGTTGTCTTGTGCATATCGCTCTCTATATCATAGATAAGAGATGGCATCCACGTGGCACGAGGGTAGCGTCCCTCGCGGGCATCAAATTTTACATGTAATTCTTTGAGTATCTCCTGAAGTTTCTTATCATCAAAATTTTTGGATGCGCTGGAAGAAATCCTGCGGCCCTGCCTGCGCGTCAAATTAGGATTAAAATAGGCAGAGTAAAGGGTTAACTTCATAGCAGGACAGCGTTTATTATTCCTGACTGTCCAGGGCGCGAGGTTATCCTGGCAAGTCCCTTATCAGTCTCGATAACAGTGCCTAGATTCATGATGTTTCTTTGAACGTAATGGGGATTCGCAGGATTTGACTTAACAGTAACTATGTGAGCCCTGTACATTTTCTTTTCTGCAGGAAGATAAAGGTTTACTAACTCACTTTTCCTGAGAACAACCTTATTGCTTCCGCCATGAGTCCTGATAATTGATCTGGATTCGGGTCCGGTTCTGGGCAGAGTTGGTTCACGTCCAAGCTCATGTCTCTTCTTGGTTCTGCTTGCAACTCTCTTACCACCAGTGAACTTCTTGTGACTCTTACCTTGAAATTGTGTCATTCAGGGGTTTATCACAAAGCATTATATGAAACTGACTAAAATCATGCTGATTGAACTGATCTGTTGATTTACGCAGTATTCCAATTCTTTTTGAATAAGATCCAGTTTAAGACCTATTTCATTGAGTGTTGCCTAATCAGTTAATATTTTTACGAATCATTGCACCGTTAACCAGACTTTCAGCGCCATTTGAAGTTCTTATTCCGGTCTGATGCTTTACTGTTCTTTTCAAATATCTTTTACTTTTGGAGGCGCGGCTAATGTACATGTTTTTTCCCTGGATCTGGAATCAACAAATACAAATACTGGACATAGCCCATATCTCGGACTGCTTCAAATGCAGTATGTACAGCTTATCGCCATGGCTTTCATTGTCATAGCATCAATTATTGCCGCAGTTTATTATCTTTGAAAAAGATGATTGCTGTATTTGAATGCGTGAACGAATAGGATGAGGGGAAAACTTTATAATGCGTGCTATTATCACGCACACTGAAATGACAAGAAGTGGTTTATTTTATCGGCAATAGTGTTGAGAAGAATGACAGCCTTGATCTTTTGAGGGAAAAATTGCTTGAGAACAGCAGGTTGCTCTTACAACTTTTCAAAGAAAGGTTGGAGCTTGGCAAATCGGTAGGTGAATTGAAGAGGTCAATGGATCTGAATTTGCGTGATAGGAACCAAGAGTTGCAGGTTCTAAGGAAACTGAACGTTTCTGAGCCTATTGAAGAAAGGTTCTTGAACATAATCTTCGAGCTTACAATCATGTCTGAAAGCCAGGATAACCAGGCAACGGGCAAGGAGACTATAATTGATGCCGAAACACTTCAGGAAATACTTGCAGAGTCCATATGCCTGCCAGGTGATAGGATATCCACAAAAACAAGCGCGGATTTGCCTTTTATCCGGAGGGCAATAAGCAAGGGAGCTCATGTTATTAACGAGGACTGTGAATCCTTCGACCTGCAAATCCTAATTTCCAGAAACACTGAGAATGATTGCATCAAGATCTCTAATATCTCTTCGTCTGAATCCATTGTTAACTCGAAGCGGCCAGATAAGCCAAGGGTCATAAGGCTGGAAGTGAACGAATGAACATACTTATCATCGGAAGCCGGGGTAGAATGGGTTCAACCCTATGCAATATACTGTCAGCTTCGAGGCATACACTGATTGGCATTGATACACATAACAAGGATGTTCTGGATGATCTAATAGATCGCGCGGATCTCGCAATCATCGCAACGCCTTTCGATGTTACTGTGGAATACCTGGATCATCTTTCTTCGCGTGTAAAATGCATTGAGTTGACTTCCGCTAAAAGTGCAATGCATGCATTCAGGAACAGGGTGATAAGCTTACACCCGCTTTTTGGTCCTTGGTCATACGGCGACAAAGAACTGAGGAATATTGTTTTCATATCTGATATTTCCCCGCCCGGTTCCCTGAAATTTGTCCGGAACCTGTTCAAAGGGTTTTCGGTGATAGCCATGACGGCCGATGAGCATGACGACCTGGTATCGAAGATACAGGTTCTTCCGTATATATTGTCGCTCCTCGCAGATCAGGTCAATGCCGATACTCATCTAAGAACCAGGTCGAAGCGCATCCTGGATTCCATGGCTGCGATTTGCAGGGAGCAGAACAGGACCGTTCTAATGGATACGATAACCAGGAATCCTTATTCGATTGGGATCTTGAAGGCAATCGAGGAAAAAATGACCGTATTGGGGGGTGAGTTGACTGATCGTTGTTCCGACATCCGAATACAACACTGACGCCGTGAGAGAAAACATGCTTGAAACATCGGTAGACTTCAAGGAGATTTTCCTATATGGAAAAAGGTTGTTCTTGACCAGTGACCAATGCACACTTCATGATTTTCCAGAAAACATCGCAGTCATAAGACAGGAAGGACTGCACTCCAGGAAGCTCAAGCCATCAGATACGACGGTTACCGTTGATAAAGTCAACATCGGTCGCGGGGGCTTGGTGATAGCTGCTGGTCCATGTGCAGTCGAGTCTGAGGACCAGATGCTGGAAATAGCCGAAAAGGTCAAAAGGTTGGGTGCAGACATGCTGCGAGGCGGAGCATTCAAGCCCCGAACTACCCCATATTCTTTTCAAGGACTAGGAAAAAATGGAATAACTATCCTCAAGCAGGCAAGGGAAATTACCGGCCTTCCTGTTGTGACGGAGATGATGGACATTGCAGATTATGAGGCATTCGATAATGTGGATATGATCCAGATAGGATCCAGGAACGCCCAGAACTTCTCGCTGCTCAAGTTCCTTGGGTCCCGCAACAGACCGGTGCTCTTCAAGAACGGCATGGCCAATACTATATCGGAGTGGCTCAGTTCCGCTGAGTACCTGCTCTCAGGAGGCAACGAGAAAGTTGTGCTTTGCTATAGAGGAACAAGAGGATTCGACAATGCAACAAGGTTCAACATGGATTCCGGCGTCATTCCCGCCTTGAGAGAGCGAACGCATCTCCCTATCTGTGCAGATCCAAGCCACCCTGCCGGAGACCGGAAATACGTTGAAGCGATCGCCCTTGCATCGGTGGCTGCAGGAGCAGACATGCTTGAAATTGAGGTTCATAACGATCCTGATAGTGCCTTGTCAGACTCGAAACAGCAGCTGACATTCATGGAATTTGAGAAACTAGTAAGAAATGCCAGGAAAGTTGCTGATATTCTTGGATCGAGGACAGCATAGAAAGCTAGTGTTCCTCAAGCTTCTTCTCAATGTAGAACTTGTTCTGCACGTCGACAAGTATGATAGAGTTTCTGTAATCTTTCTGCTTTTTGATATTTTCTGTAATATGCTTTATGCTCGGAGCCCATATCTTGTCATCAACTTCGGGTACAAAGCTTGAGATCATTAGCCTTCTCGCACTGAATATGGAGTCGGATACGTCGGAATTGACCTTTTCAGGACTTGTCCAGTATGCACTAAGATACGCCCATATTGTTGTGTCCATCATCTCGAGGATGTTCTTTCTTGTGACAAAATCCGGGTCCTCTTTCCTCTGCTGCAGTATATCTTCGTAACTCTTGTTCATGGCTGTCATGTCAGGTCCGCAAAATGTTAGGTTCTTTTTGCCTGATTTTGACAATGCAAGTATTTCGGTGCCCAGTCCGTGCTTGAAAACATCATCACGGCTGTAGGATGCGACTATAGCATTTAGCTCGGGAAAAGAATTAACGTAGTCTACAAAAACCTCCTCTGAGTATTTTCCAATATCCTTGTGGTGTTTCCCGATTGTGGCAATGAATCGCATGATATCAATGAATTGCTTAGAGGATATTTATCTTTCTTAGTTGTCCTTTATTCTCTTTAAGCAAGTACCCGACTTCCATTTATACCCTTTGAGTATCTCTGGATGTGTTGTATCTTGCCTTTCCGGATCTTGAATCGTTTATAGCGTTTGTAGTCGCTATATTTCTTTTCTGGATTGTCCTGCATCCAGAGGATCAGGAAACCATAATGATATTCATCTTCACCTCGGTCCTAGCGTTTATTATTTCAATAAATTCCGATATTTTTGCGGCTGTGTCGGCAATGCTTACAGCCTTGCTCATAAATTCCATCTACACAAGAAGGTATTATATCTTCCTTGTTGCACTGTTTCTTGATATTGCAGGCCTTGCCATTTTTGATCTGCCACAATATGACTCTCTGCTCCTTGCGATCTCGGTAGCGGCAATAATTGCAATTGCATTTTCCCGACGACTAAAAACAGGTGTTATTGAAAATGAACTTAGGAAAGGAAAGCACCCGAACGTTGAGAGAAACAGGGACCTCTTCCAGCTAATGACAGGTATTCTTGTGCTGGTTTTGCTGTATTCATTCAGCCGCGAAATATCCTTCTTCATCATACTTTTGGCTGGTTTCGGCCTCCTTACACTAGGCAATATAGCACTGATGTCGGGTTCTAGGAAGCTGACAGGTTTCTTCTACTCGATGGAGAGACCCAATGTAACGCTTGGAATAGGCCCGATAATGATTGCAGGGGGAACACTTTTTGCGATGTCACTGATTACAGATGAACCTCTTCTTGTCGTTATTGTTTTTACGGTAATAATTGGAGATGCCCTGGCCAGTCTTGTAGGCATAAGGTTTCCAGTCAAAGAGCTTCCGTATAATAGGAGAAAGAGCCTTGGCGGGCTTCTGGCTATGTTGATGTCGTCGCTAATATTCGCAATATTTGCAACCGGCTTCTCGCCTTGGTATATCTTCCTATTTCCCGTAGTTGGAAGCGTCGTGGAATCTGTGACGCTGCCACCGCTCGATGACAACCTCACTGTGCCGTTTTCCCTTGTTGTTCTTGCTGCTTTCCTGGTCTGAAATAGTAAATTATTTCTGATCTTCCGGTGTCCCGGAATCCCCTCCGCGTGTAGAAGTCATGCGCAATTGATCTCTGGTTCGTCCAGAGCTTTATCTCTGTATATTTTGAAAGCGCCTTCATTGCAATCTGCATGAGGCAGGACCCAATGCCCTTGTCCCGCTCATCTTGAATGACGAAGAAATCCGAAATCAATGGGGTTTTCTGGTTAGTTACAACCGTGATTCCGGCGACAATCCTGCCATCATGTGTTACGGCAATGGATGCTTCCGCTATGAGCGGTCCAAATAGTTTACCCGACAGGACGTCGGCCTGGACCCTCTTTCGCTCTGTGGGGTCTTCGCTTATCAGGACAGACTCGTCTTCATTCTTAAATGCAAGATACAGAGCCTCTGCCAGAGCTGCCGAATCCATAGACTTAGATAAAGCGATAGAATAGTCGTTAGGAAGCTCCTTTTTCTGGTTGACAAAAAACTTTGGATCTATAGACATTTCCACCCTGTGGAGCATGCGGATCCCTCTGTCGTCCATGCATGCATGGAAAGTGCTGCCAGCATTGAATGGCTCGTTGAACAGAAGCTTTCTTCCGTCTTTCCTGCACTCGGCTATAGCCCAGTCAAGCAGGATGAAGCTGCGCTCCCTGTTGGCAGTCACTGGATCAATAAAACCGAACGATGCAAAGTTCCTGTCTGAAAATCCTGTGGCAGGGTAGAGAAATGCATACCCAATCACCCTGTCTAAAGACATTATGACACGGGAACGGATCTTGTTGTTGTTGAGTTCATCTATCACCCAGTGGTACATTTCACGGACTGGAAGATCCGGATGCTGCTTCTCGTTGTGCTGTATCTCGGGCTCCAGCACAAGCTGCCATTCTATTTTCACGTTATTTAGCTCCATTTCCCTAAGGTGTAATTGCATCCATTTATTAAGAGACATGTGATTCCATGTAGCGATAGATATGGATGACAAGGAGCGGACGAATGAACTCAACCGCATTGCTTTGAAATTTTCTGAATTTTACAAGGGAAAGGTTGGAATAATGCCCAGAGTACCAATCACATCACTGAAAGACTTCTCCTACTGGTACACGCCTGGAGTGGCAGCAGTCTCCTTAGCGGTAAATCATAACATTGAGGATGTTTTCAACCTGACTGGAAAATGGAACAGCGTTGCAATAGTCACGGATGGTACGAGAGTTCTCGGTCTTGGAAACGTGGGTCCTGAGGCATCGTTGCCTGTCATGGAGGGGAAATCCATGATTTTCAACTTCCTGGGAGGAGTCAATGCTATCCCCATACCAATAAGGGTTAGAGAGAAAGAGGATTTTGTGCAGGTTGCAAAGGCGCTTGAACCATCTTTTGGCGCTTATAATCTTGAGGATATTGAGTCGCCGAAATGTTTCTTTGTTCTTGAGGAACTTCAGAAGGGTTTGTCGATTCCGGTGTGGCATGATGACCAGTTAGGTACTGCCTGCATCACGCTTGCTGGACTGCTTAACTCACTCAAGGTTGTGCAGAAGAAGCGGGAAGATGCAAAGGTTGTCCTCTTTGGTGCAGGTGCTGCAAATATTGCAACAGCGCATCTTCTGGCAACAGCAGGATTCAAGATGAAGAATATCATTATCGCTGACAGCAAGGGTATCCTCGAACCCAATAGGTCCGATATAGACAACCTGATGTTCACCAATCCCTGGAAATACAGGCTTGCGTTGGATACAAACGGAGAAAGGCTCACCGGTGAGGAGGGAGGGGCGTTCAAGGGCGCTGACATTGTCGTATCTGCTTCCAGGTCGGATCCGAGCACGCTGCACAAGGACTGGATCAGATCCATGAACGACGACGCCATCGTGTTCGCTTTGGCAAATCCGCTGCCGGAGATCTGGCCTTCAGATGCAATCGAGGCTGGAGCGAAGATAGTAGCCACCGGAAGGAGTGATTTCCCGAATCAGATAAACAACAGCCTGGTATTCCCAGGCGTGTTCAGGGGAGTCCTTGATGCAAGAGCCAGAAAGGTGGATTATGATATCATGGTTACTGCTTCGGAGGCACTGGCTGGAAGAATAGCAAACCCGACGCCAGAAGAGGTCATACCTAAAATGACCGACTGGGATCTATACCCAGAGGTTGCGGCCTCAGTTGCATACGCAAGTTCACAGAAGGGTTTTGCGCGTAAAAATGAGTCAAAGAGGAAGTTCCTGGAAATTGCAACTGAGATAATTGAGCACAACAGGAAAGCATACAAGACATTGCTGGATAATGGTTCCATACCTAAACTACCGGAGGTCTGAATAGAATGGCAGATGAATTGAAAGTAAGAAGAGCAAAGGAAGAGGATATTGAAAGCATAGCGGATCTTATGTACCGTCTCAAGAAGCTGAACGAGGAGTTTGATACGCACTTCGAAGTATCGGCTAAAGCCAAAGACAGAATCTTGAGTTCTTTGAAAGAATCCATACCGGATTCAAAGGGATGCATCCTTCTCGTAGGCACAATGAAACAGAAGGTTGTCTCCGTGATAAGGGCAGAGCTCAGGGAAAGGAAGTTCTATGAACCGCCCGTCGATGTGAGAATCACTGATTTTTATATCCTCCCTGAAATGAGACGGCGCGGTCTCGGCGGTGTAATGATAGAAAAACTCAGGGAAGAGATGAAGAAGGCTGGTCTTTCCTTGCTTACAGTGGAGTATCCAGCATTCAATGTTATTGCGAAGAACTTCTATGAAAAGCTTGGCTTTACGCCTAACATAAGCGTCCTGAGATACATGGAACGCGATAACAAGAAGTGATCGGCTTTATTTATCATTTCAACATGATTTATCTCTTATTTCAGGAATAATTGGCAAGTCATCTATTATTTATAGTAATCACGTTTTTAGGGGAACTTTTCATATTTGTCAACAACCCAAATATTAGGGCATTTAGTTTGCCGCAAGGTATACCTCTTAGATAAGTTTATCACTGTTCCTGTGCTGAGTATTTATGACAGGGATGGTCAAGATATCGTCTTTCAAGGAAGGCGATCAGATCAGCATGCAGTATACCTGTGATGGGAAAGATATCTCGCCCGTGATTTCATGGTCAGGATTTTCACCAGAAACGAAATCGTATGCAATTATAATGGACGACCCGGATGCACCGATGGGAACCTTTGTTCACTGGGTTGTTTACAATATTCCATACAGCGTAAAGGAGCTGAGGGAAAACTTTCCGAAGGCACAGGTAACTGAAAATGGCATAACTCAGGGTAAGAATGATTTCGGGAAATTCGGCTACGGAGGCCCATGCCCCCCAGGTCATAAGCCGCACAGATATATTTTCCATCTCTATTCAACGCTTTCTGAACCAAAGATACCTGAAGGCATGGATAAAAAGAAACTGCTTCGAGCCCTCGATGGCAAGATACTGGAAGAGAAAACTTTCACTCTCAGTTATAAGAGAAATGGATGACCCAGCGCACATAACTGAAAAATTCCATCATTCTATAATTTTAATATCGGCAAAGCAAAATTGTGAGCATAAATACTTATAAACCTGTTCATGTTGCATTATCATGCCAGTTCATAGCAGCATGACTTCGAGCATGGTGATTCTGAAAGACGTTAAGCTTAAAGCACCCCTGGTTCTTATGAGTTTTCTGGACAATTCTGCAATCGGCGTTATGACATTGAAATATGTAATAGAGAACCTCAAGATGAGCCAGTTCGCTCATATTTCATCGCCCTACGTACCGCCCGTAACTGTTTTTGTGGCAGGGAAACTTCGGCATCCCTTCAGGCTCTACAGTGACGCGGAAGGCAAGTATTGCATTGTAATCAGCGATATTCCCGTCGATCCCGATGGATATTATGAGATATCGAATGTCATCTCGGACTGGCTGAAACTGATAAATCCCAAGATAGTTGTAAATATTGATGGATTCCCTGTCGACTCTATATCCGATGGGCAGAGAATATTCGGCGTTGGAGATAAGAATGCAATAACATTGCTTCAACAGAACAAGGTACCGCTTGCTCAATCCGCCCTGATAACAGGGATGGGGGGCGCTATCCTCAATGAATCTATTCTGCGCAAACTGCCGCTGATGAGCCTTCTTGCTGTGACTGTCGAAGGCATCCCGGATCCTGCGGCTGTTCTTTCTGCTGTGGAGACCCTGAATACACTATTCGGAATGAAAATAGAGACGGGACCTCTCAAGGAGACTACCTCAAAGTACCATGAAGAGATGAAGCGTATCATGGACGATTATGCCAAAATGCAGTCCGGCGAAAAGAAATCAGATACCATGTACGCCTGAAAATTCATATGCCAATTATTTATTCATTTCATATGAACAGAAAGCAGCATAAGAGTGGCTGTCTGGAATGGATTCTTTAACATTTATGAGCGAGAAATCCCACAACCTTCAGGGGTGGGATGAAAGCGAGTCGATCATCATATATACACACAAAAAGATACGTGGAGGAACAGAATTCATGATGAGAACGTACAGGTTCAGGGCATATCCCTCCAGCAGGCAGATCGATATGCTGAACTCCACCCTCAACCTGTGCCGTGAACTCTACAACGCAATGCTTGAGCAGAGGATATACGCTTACAGATCAAAAAAGCATGTCAACTACAGGTCACAGCAGGATGAAATACCTGCAATAAAGGAAAGATTCCCGGAATTCAGGAATATCCACTCGCTTGTCGTACAGGATGTTGCACACAGACTCGATAAGACATATGATCACTTCTTCAGAAGGGTGAGGGAAAAGAAACAGGGTAAAAAGGCAAGTGCGGGATTTCCAAGATTCAAGTCCACGGACAGGTACAATTCCATCACATACACGCAGTCGGGATTCAGGCTACTGGATAACGGTCATGTGTGGCTATCAAGGATCGGTGAATTGAGGATGTTCATGCACCGATCCGTCACGGGTGATATCAGAACGATATCAATAAAGCGTGATTCCGTGGGTGACTGGTTCATAACCATTATCTGTGACCATGAAAAAGGGAGTGAACATGATTCGTGGGGAGATCAGGGAAATGAACAGCCTCATGCCAATTCCCCCGGGTTCACGAACCCCGTCGGCATAGATCTCGGCCTCAAGGCACTGATCACAACGAGCGACGGGATGCAGATGGAGCCACCCAGTTTCCTGAGAAAATCGGAGAAGAAACTCAAGAAAGCGCAGAGGAATCTTTCCAGGAAACAGAAAGGATCTGGAAAAAGAAGGAAAGCAAAAACAAGGGTTGCAAAGGTTCACAGGAAGATTGCGAGGCAGAGGGATGATTTCTCGCACAAACTTTCCAGGAACCTTGTGGAAAATCATGATCTGATTGCGCTCGAGGATCTAAATATAGCAGGTATGGTGAAGAACCGCCATCTTGCAAAGAGCATAGGGGATGCATCATGGAACAGGATCATCCAATACACAATGTACAAGGCTGAAAGTGCCGGTGCTGTTGTTGTACCTATAAATCCGATGCACACGTCACAGAAATGCTCAAAATGCGGTAATATTAAACATGATTTGAAACTATCAGACCGCATATACCACTGCAACTCATGCGGCCTGACGATTGACCGGGACATGAATGCTGCAATGAACATAAGGGATATAGGTCTCGCAAAAATAGGGAGGGGCACTCCCGAACTCACGCCCGCGGAGATCGGAGCTCTGCCAGCAATGGTAACTCCGGTCGCTGAAACGGGAAGCCCCCTGCGTTAGTTGGGGGAGGATGTCACTAGGACGATGTATATCGATATGCAAGGGAAGAAATGATCAAATGGATCAATCTAACTATAAAGATCTGAATGAGCAAAACTGTTATAATCCATTCGACCTGCTTGGATGGCACAGCGATTCCGGCAAACACAGAATCACCGTTTACAGGCCCGGTTTGAAAAGCGTCAGTATATCCACGTTTAAGGAAACAAAGCTGGCATCCCCGATAGGAGATGGAATATTTTCAGCCGAATTCGCAGAAAATTCTGGAGAGCATTATCATGTTATATACAGAGGAAAGGATGGAAAGGATTATGACGAGATCGATCCCTACTCTTTTCAGCCAGATCTTAGCAGTTACGACATATACCTTTACAAGGAAGGGAACCTGCAGTATGCCTACCGGACTTTTGGATCGCATTTCCAGTCCAGGGATGGAATTGAAGGGACAAGATTCGTAGTATGGGCCCCGAATGCTCGATCTGTGTCGGTGGTAGGAGACTTCAACATGTGGGATCCCCTGAAATTCCCGATGCAGAACATGAACGGATCTGGTATCTGGGAGATATTTGTACCTGGAGTCGGGTACGGATCGTTCTACAAGTTCGCCCTTAAGACCCCAGAGGCGGAGATAGAGTACAAGTCTGATCCCTTCGCTTTCAGGATGGAAAAGAGGCCACGGACTGCATCAATTGTATCTGACCTTAGGCATGTGTGGTCTGACTCTGAATGGATTAAGAACAGGGGTGCGGCACAGTCCATCAGGTCGCCCATCTCGATATATGAGATGCACCTGGGTTCCTGGAAGCGTCCGGGAGGCGGCAGGGACTTCTATTCCATCAAGGAAATCGGTCCACAGATAATTGAGTATGTAAAGAGGCTTGGTTTCACGCACATTGAATTAATGCCGCTGATGGAGCACCCTCTCGACGAATCCTGGGGATACCAGGTCGTAAACTATTATGCACCTACTTCAAGATATGGTGAGCCTGAAGATTATATGTGGTTTATCCAGGAATGCCACAGGAATGATATCGGTGTTATCCTGGACTGGGTACCCGCACATTTTCCGGCAGATGAGTACGGTTTGTATAACTTCGACGGAACCCACCTGTATGAGCATGCCGATCCAAGGAAGGGAGTTCACCCCGACTGGGGAACCAGGATATTTAACCTTTCCAGGTTCGAGGTGAAAAACTATCTAATATCAAACGCAATTTTCTGGGTAGACATGTATCATGCCGATGGCATAAGGATAGATGCAGTCAGTTCCATGCTGTACCTTGATTATTCCAGGAAAGAAGGAGAGTGGGTTCCCAATAAATACGGGGGAAGAGAGAACCTGGATTCCATTGACTTCTTGCGAGGCCTGAATGATACTTTGCACGAAAGCTTCCCGGGCGTTATAACGATTGCAGAAGAGTCCACTGCGTGGCCCTCTGTGACAAGGGATACAAGAACCGGGGGCCTTGGCTTTGACTTCAAGTGGAACATGGGATGGATGCATGACACGCTAGAATATTTCTCGCATGACCCGGTCCACAGGAAGTATCATCATAACTTACTCACTTTCACGATCTGGTATGCGTTCAGTGAGGTCTTCGTCCTACCGCTTTCGCATGACGAGGTCGTGCACATGAAAGGTAGCCTTTACACGAAGATGCCGGGCGATAACTGGCAGAAGCTTGCAAACGTTAGATCTCTTCTTGCTTTCATGTTCCTGTCGCCGGGGAAGAAGCTGCTTTTCATGGGATCCGAGTTCGGGCAGCACCAGGAATGGAACGTAAACAGCGGGTTGGACTGGGGTTTTGAATCATCTGATGAAGGAAGCAGGATTGCCCGGCTTGTTGGAGACCTTAACTCTCTTTACAGGAGATCAGGAATGAGTTCAAAAGATTCAGAGCAGAGGGGATTCGAATGGATTGATTTCTCCGACTCTGTTTCCTCAATTATAAGCTTTTACAGGCACACTCTTAATAGCGGTGACTACGTTATCATTTTCAACCTGACACCGGTTCCTCGGTATGCATACAGGATAGGCGTCCATTCGTCTGGTTATTATAAAGAGATATTGAATACCGACGCATTAATCTATGGCGGCAGCAACATGGGGAACTTTGGAGGCGTTGCCGCAGAAGACGTTTCTTACCATGGTAAGGAGAGAAGCATTGCAGTAACACTTCCCCCGCTTTCATGTGTTGTGTTTGAGATAAGGAGAGAGCAATAATGCAGGAAATCCTTGTAGAGAATGTATCTCCATCAGTGGGTCAGGGAGAATACCCTGCCCGGGCCATCGTAGGCGATGCTATATCAATTGGATGCGATATTGTCTGTCATGGCACTTCTATCCTGGATGCGCGCATCAGGTACAGGCATATCAAAGAAAGAAACTGGCGATATGCTGATCTAAGACTGATAGACAACGATGCATGGATCGGTGAAATCAAACCTGAAAAAATAGGCATGCATAAATTTGTCGTGGAGGCATGGATTGATACCGTATCATCGCAGTTCAGGGATGCAAGAAAGTGGCTGGAAGCAGGAGAAGACATATCCAACGATGTTCTCGCAATCAAGAGCAACCTTGAAATATCCCTCAGAGCACAGACAGGTAAGCTTGTCTCGAACCTGATTTCCGATATAGAAAAGAATCCTGGAAACACGGTTCTACTATTTGACAGGGACTCTCCTACCGGTAGGGAGGCCAGGTCGCTCCAAGAAAAGAAGGGTTTTTCAGAGTCGGACGAGTTTCTTGTATCCGTCGATCCTAGGATTGCAGGTTTTGCATCCTGGTATGAGCTTTTTCCAAGGTCACAGGGATCGGATCCATCGAAGCCTGGTACCCTCAAGGACTGCATTGAACGTCTTCCTGACATCAGGGAGATGGGGTTCAACGTCCTCTACCTGACGCCAATATTTCCAATCGGGGAAACAAACAGGGTTGGAAGGAACGGCAGCAGGTCAGTGAAGCGCGATGATCCTGGCAGCCCATGGGCGATAGGAAATCATCTCGGAGGCCATAAGACACTGAACCCGGAACTGGGCACAATGCAGGACTTTTCGGATCTGCTTGCAGCAGCACGCTCGATTGGTATGGATGTAGCACTTGACATGGCATTCCAGTGCTCCCCCGATCATCCATATGTGAGGGAACATCCTGAATGGTTTAACCACCGCCCGGATGGGACCATACGATACGCTGAGAACCCGCCAAAAAAGTACTACGACATATATCCGCTGAATTTCGATATTCCGGATCCGATGCCTCTCTGGAGAGAGCTCCGGAGCGTCTTTGAATTCTGGATTGAGCATGGCATAAAGTTATTCAGGGTGGACAACCCGCACACAAAACCGCTTGACTTCTGGAACTGGTGCCTGACGAGCCTCAAGAGAAAGCACCCTGATACCGTATTCCTGGCTGAAGCCTTCACAAGGCCGAAGCTTATGTATGGTCTCTCCAAAGCAGGTTTCAATGAATCATACACCTACTTTACATGGAGGAACTATGATTATGAGATCAGAGACTATATCACTGAACTTTCATCGATGCAGCTGAGGGACTTTTTTAGGCCGATGTTTTTCGCCAACACGCCGGACATCCTGCCATACGTACTGCAACATGGCGGACGAAATGCCTTCATTATGAGGGCCGTACTGGCTGCCACCCTTTCTCCTCTGTGGGGCATATACAGCGGGTACGAGTTATGCGAAAACATACCTGTTCCAGATAAGGAAGAGTACCTGAATTCTGAAAAATACGAGATAAAGAAAAGGGACTGGAAAGCATCCGGGAATATCAGGGACATTATAGCCAGACTGAACGCTATCCGCGAAGAATACGATGCATTCCGTGGATCCATGGATGTAACTTTCCTGGGAAGCTCTAACCCGAATATACTGTTCTATATGCGCAGGAACCCTTCGTCCGGGTCGAGGGCCTTTGTCGCCGTCAATATAAACCCGTTTGAAGAGCATACGTCAAGGCTTTCGATACCATCCAGTATAGCGTCGGGGATTCTGGATAACACGCAAGTGTTCCAGGATGCTTTTTTAGGCACCAGGATATCCCTCCCGGGAAGGGAATTCAACCTGACTCTTACGCCAGGGAGAAAGTCCGCCGCAATATTGATTCCTGAGGTGTGAAATAATGCCCGCTGAAGAGATGAATCTCTGGTACCGTGATGCAATCTTCTATGAAGTCCATGTTAAGTCCTTTTACGATTCAAATAACGATGGGACAGGTGACTTTGAGGGGCTCCGGCAAAAACTGGATTATCTCAAAACGCTCGGCGTTGACTGCATATGGCTTCTTCCGTTCTACAAATCACCACTCAAGGATGACGGATACGACATATCCGACTTTTATTCGATCCAGCCTGAGTACGGCACAATGGAGGATTTCCAGAGATTCCTTGACGATGCTCATAGCATTGGAATCCGGGTCATAGCAGATCTTGTGTTGAACCATGTTTCCGATCAGATAGAGTGGTTCAAGGAGGCAAGACGTGATAGAAATTCTCCGAAGCGTTCATGGTTTGTATGGAGCGATACCGACCAGAAATACAGCCAGGCAAGGGTTATATTCATTGACAGCGAGATCTCGAACTGGACATGGGAGCCTGTTACAAGGCAGTATTACTGGCACCGTTTTTACTCGTCACAGCCGGATCTGAATTACGACAATCCCGAGGTAAGGGAAGAGATGAAGAACGTCATGCGCTTCTGGCTGAAGAAAGGACTCGACGGGTTCAGGTGCGATGCTGTTCCCTATCTTTTTGAGCGCGAAGGGACTGACTGTGAAAACCTCCCTGAAACGCATGCCTATTTCAAGGACCTCAGGAAGATGCTTGACTTGGAATTCCCTGGAACAATTTTGCTGGCAGAGGCAAACCAGTGGCCCACCCAAGCAAAGGAATACTTCGGAAATGAGGATGAATTCCACATGTGCTTCAATTTCCCACTTATGCCTCGTATTTTTATAGCGCTTGCAAGGCAGTCGGCACTCCCGATCGTGG
Source organism: Thermoplasmata archaeon (assembly GCA_021800105.1). Classification (GTDB taxonomy): domain Archaea; phylum Thermoplasmatota; class Thermoplasmata; order Thermoplasmatales; family Thermoplasmataceae; genus UBA582. The sequence goes on along the minus strand of JAJYZI010000015.1, from coordinate 11,349 downwards.
AGATAATAAACCAGACGCTGCCGATTCCTGCCACGTGCGACTGGGGTATCTTCCTCAGGAACCATGATGAACTCACGCTTGAAATGGTGACAGACGAGGAACGTGACATCATGTACAGTGAATACGCTAAGATCCCAAAAATGCGTCTTAACCTAGGTATTAGGCGGCGACTTGCTCCCCTTGTTGACAACGACCGCGCAACTCTTGAGCTCCTCTATGCGCTGCTTCTATCCATTCCCGGTTCCCCTATACTTTATTATGGCGATGAACTCGGCATGGGCGACAACATATACCTTGGTGATCGAAATGGCGTCAGGACGCCGATGCAATGGTCCTACGACCGCAATGCCGGTTTTTCAAGGGCAGACACCGAGCAGCTTTACTCGCCTGTAATTACAAACCCGAACTTCCATTATGAATCATTCAACGTAGAATCCGAGTCCAGAATATCGAGCTCTCTCCTGAACTGGGTCAAGAAGATGCTCCGGACCAGGAAAAAGTATAACACCATATTCGGGCGTGGTAACATAGAGTTTGTCACCCATGAGAATAAGAAGGCATTGTGTTATGTAAGGAAATATGAGGGAGGGCAGATTCTCTGTGTTTTCAATATGTCAAAGAAGCATACCTATGTGGAACTCGACCTAAAACAATACAAGGGTTACAGGCCAGTAGAGGTGATTACAGAAACGAGGTTCCCGTTCATAGGCGACCTGCCATATTTCTTCACCCTTCCCCCGCATGGATTCTTCTGGCTGAGGCTAGTCGCGCCCAATGAAGAGGACGGCATTCAGGATGATTGATCCTGACACAAGGATCGACATCGAGGCATCAATTGGCGAATTCGTAAAAGATAAGAGATGGTTTGGTTCCAAAGGTAAGGCGATACAGCATGTCGGGTTGGAATACTTTTCCCCGTTTGCAGAAACTTTTTTTCTCTGCATCTGCAGATTTTTTTATGGAGATGGTTCATCAGAGAGATATTTTGTCCCTTTTTCTCCTCTGGGATCAGGTAATTCATTTGTTGCAGTTAGATTCAATACAGGCACAAGGAAGCTCTATGATGCAACCGATGATCCAGAATTTGTCCTTGCATTCGCCCGCCTTATCATAAGTCCCGGAAGATCCCCTTCGGGCAACGGGCAATTGAAAGGTGAGAAAACCCCATTTTCCCAAAGCGAGGAGGTGCCGGATGGCGTGGTGAAGAAGATCACAGCCGAACAGAGTAACACATCTATAGTGATAGGGGACAAGCTCATTTTGAAAATATACAGGAAGATCATAGGTGCGAGCAACCCTGATTATAGGATACCTGTACTTCTTTGGCAGAAAACGGGCTTCAGGCAAACACCCATGCCTGTTGGAAAAGTGGAACTTGATCTTGAAGAAAAGTTCCTAATTGCAACCCTTTTCCGATATCTGCAAGGTTCTACGGATGGCTGGTCCAGGTTTACAGATCGCCTGCGTAGCAGCCTGCAGAACGATACATCAATGAGCGGGTTATTGCTGCTTGACGATGCTGCGCTCCTTGGTTCACTGACCGGAAGCATGCATTCAGCCCTCTATGCCATAACACCAAGGAACGAGTTTTCTTTCCATTCCTATTGCAAGGAATTTTTGCTTCCCGGGATTCAGGCAAACCTGGAAGACATAAAGAATGTTTTTTCAACGAACAAAAATTTACCTGAACTTATTCGTATCAAGATAAACAATCTTCTTGATTCCATGTCTAAACATCTTGAAAGATTTCATGCAACATCGGAGAGGTTCCAGAATGAATCACTGATGGCGGTGCATGGCGACTATCACCTTGGCCAAGTTTTGTACCAGAACCGATCTTATTATGTCATTGACTTTGAGGGCGAGCCCATGCGGAATGCATCTGGGAGTTTCATACTATCCTTGCCTTACAAGGATATTGCAGGGATGATAAGATCGTTTGACTATGCGTTGGCATATTCATTAAAGGCATCCAGCAAGAGTATGTCCCAAAAGTTTCGAATTGGCTGGTTGGATAAAATGATGCGGCAATTCCTTCAATCGTACTTGGAAAAGTCGAACATTGTTGTTGAAATGGAGTTACTGGATCTATTCCTCGCAGAAAAGGCAATATATGAGCTCAAATATGAGCTTAACAACAGACCGGACTGGGTAGACATCCCTCTGACATTCCTTGAAAGATTATAGTTGGTAATTACAAATTTTAGAATCGGATTCAGGGATTAATTATTTTTTCTATCTTTGGAATGCTCCTCAAATGAATGTTTTGAAGCGAAAGACGTGTGTCCAACAGAAATAATAGTGTTAAAGCATGAGACATTGCCAAAGCATTGTAGATGAATTTTGCGACATATGATATATCTTTCGGTTACTATAATAATAGCAAACTTTTTCAGTTGCCCTTTTAAGAGCATATCATCATGTTAAGGAAATTGATTATGGCAACTTATATCAACTAAATCTTGACAAACTCAAAATAAAAGGTAAAGATTATTATCAGCTATGTTGATCTGGTTATACATGGACATTCGAGAGATAGTGAGAATGGCTGTAGACCAGCTCTCTAAGAGACTGGATATTGATCCTTCGTTAATCACCCCTTCAGATCTTGAAAAGGATGCAATTGATTGGCGCGTTTACCTGTATGTATCGAGTGGGGGGGTCAAGACAAAGTACCTAGCAATCGCGGATCCCGTAACCGGCCTGATAAGCAGAATTGAAAAATCAGAAGATCTTCTTGTCAAGCCTCCAGGCGAGAGATCTGAAACAGATCTTAACCGCGTGAAGAGGACGTTTACGCCGAAGCAGCTTGATGTTCTTAAGGAAGACTATACAAAGGAGATAAAATTATACGAAGCTATCGTGCAAAACGTGGAAGAGTCGCAGCAGGAGAAAATAAACGCTCACTATGTCCTGGGAAAGATATACAGGGAGATGGGTGTCATTTTTGGTTCTCCTCTATACCTGCAGAAGGGACTTACTAACTTCAAGGAGATACTCGACTTTCCCGATTCTATAATAACGCAGATAAAAGGTAAAGTCCTGAACTACATGGGTCTAACCTCATTCAAGATAGGCGAGATAATGTTCAACCAGGAAGAGATGCAGACTGCTATCCAGTATTTCCAGGACTCGGCAAATTTCTTCAAGTATCATTCAATGATGGCCGAATATAATGCAGTCCAGGAAAACCTTGAAATGGCTGCTAAGAAACTCTACGGCAAGGAATACAAGAAAGCACTGACTCAGTTCGTCAAGGCAAAAGCAAAATAATCTATCTTATTTTCCGCCGATAAAGAGTATTTCAATAATTTAGCTTTATCCACAGATAGAATTATGCATGGTGAACATATGAACGACAGAAACAACCTCGAATCCTTCTCGGAAGAAAGAATGGACACGCGGAATGTTCTCGTCATAGCAAACCCTGGAACAGGCAAGACGGAAGAAATTGCTAATTTTGCAGTGAAGCTTGTGAAGGAAGGAGTCGATCCAGGAAGAATCTTATGCGTTACTTTTACAAACAGGGCTGCCGCAGAGATGCAGCAGAGAATCGGAAGCAAGCTGGTTGGTGCAGGCCTGAAGGAAGCGGCATTCGGAATCAATGTATCCACGTTCCATGCATTTGCCCTGGATGAAATATCAGCCTTGTCAGGATCAGTAAGGATAGCGCCGACCAACTTCATAAGGGCCTCCATTCTGAGCACGATCCGGAAAAAAAGGATGTTCAGTTATGGCGATCAGTATATCGTAGGTGAGCTCCTGGGAAAGATAGAAAATGCCATCCGATACGCAAAGTCGTTCAACATATCTCCATCGGAGATTGATGATGCTGCTTTGGACGTTGCGCTTTCAGCAATTCTGCTTGAAGGAAACTCCAGGTCAATGTCAGATGAAGAGATACGCGCATTTGCGGGGCACTTTCTGCAGATAATGAGATCATACCAGGAGGCACTTGCCAGTGCCAATATGCTTGACTATAATGACCTCCTCTCAAGATGGCTATCACTGCCAGATGGGAAAAGAAGACTTTACGACTGGGTGCTTGTTGACGAGCTCCAGGATCTAAATGAACTAGAGTTCCAGATGGCCCTGAGGAGCGCAAGTAATCATTTTCTGGTTGGTGATCCGAAACAGTCTATTTTTGGGTTCCAGGGGGGAAGCCTGAAGAACTTCAAGGACTTCACATCCAGTCTTGCATGTGAGAAACGATACCTCACGGATAATTACAGGAGCACGGACCAGATACTGGCATATGCGCGCAGATTCTACGAGAAGAACGGAGAAAGTTCCTTCACAACAGAGCTATCTGATCTCAGGTCACACGATGGAAAACAGGGCGAGATGGTAAAGATATTTTTTTCAGAGGAACCTGAGAAAGCGGCGGCATCTTTGGTTTTTAACGCAAGCGAAAATGAAGTGACTGCCATAATCACGAGGCGCAATGACCAGCTCCAGGAGATAGCTTCCCAGCTTGATGCTTCCGGGATCAAGTTCGGGACCACTTCCCCATGGACGCTTTCTGAGCCGTCCAGGCTGGATATCCTAAGATACCTGAAAGCAGTGATCTCGCCCAGGAAGGATACTTTCATCCCTGCCATTTTTACGCCATATTCTGAGCTGACGGTGTCAGAGGCATTTGACATTTCATCTAAGTACAAGTGGACTGACATCTCCTTAAAGGAGATGGAGAAACTTTCTCCTTCCCTGTACGCTGACATCTCGGAACGACGCTCCAAGGACGGCATTCTCATGATCATGGAGAAGAAGATTCTCCCGATCGCCTCATCTCTTGGCAAAGATCACTTCTTCGCAGCCCTCTCGATCCAGAATGCACTGAAGGAATACTTCGAGCAGACCGACCGGCCCGATCTGGATGAACTGTTAGATTATCTATCCATTAGCAACTACGAGGAGGATGTTTCTCCTGGCGAAAGCAAGCTTATCCTTACAACAGTCCACAAGGCAAAGGGAATGGAATTTGACCGTGTGATATATGTTCCATCCAATGCTTCTGAGCGCACTACGTTCATAGATATTGTAACAAGAGCAATAATTATGGCTGCAAAGGGAATAGACGTAAGACAGGAGCTGAGATACGAGGATTCCAGGATTGACTTTGTCGCGGTGACTAGGGCAAGAACTAAGCTCTCAATACTTATCCCGCAGAAGTTTTCCGCAAGATATGTAGATCCGGATAACTCGGAGACAAGCATTCTTTCCTCTGAGACAACGTTAGGAGAAATGGAAAAGCTTTATTCCAGGGCATACCAGCACTTTGTTCATGGAAGGGAGGATGAGGCACGCAGCATAATCAAGCAGGGCGGAGATTGGCTCAGAGAATCAATCCGCTCATACTTCCAGTCCAACTTCACATTATCATATTCCATGATTAGCAGGATAGAATCGCCCTTCAACTTCTTGAAGGATTATATATTCAATATCAGGGAGCCTTCAAGAGGAATGACAAAAGGCACCGCTATCCACAACTATGCGGAGATGCTTTTCCGGGGAGAGGATGTGAAAGATGTCCCGGATGACCACAAGGCTGCGCTTGAGAATCTAAAGAGCGTCGTAGCTGAGATAGAGAAGGAATTCAAAGCAAAGCTGACGGCATCGGAGATGTCTATCAAGCTGCCTGTTGGAGAGATTTTTAACTCCATCGATCCAAAATATGCCCCTCTCCTGTTCACAGGAAAACTGGATGCGGTCTTCACTACAGAAGATGGAAAGGCGATCATTGCTGATTACAAGACGGATGCTTACGAAAATGACACATACACTTCAGATCATCGGCTTCAATTATACATATACAAGCTCATGTACTCTAAGAAGTTCGGGGCAGACGCTAAGAAAATAAGGATAGCCACGCTATATGTAAACCTGATTGGCAGGGTCAATACCGGTAAAGTGGATAAGAGAATAGACAGGACAGAACCCACCCAGCGAAAGATTGATGGTTTTATCAGGTCGCTGAACAGACTGCTCAACTACAAATCTGACCCGGATGCATTCCTCAAGGATTTGCTCCAGGAAAAAGATCTTAATATGAACTTGCAGGATGAGATCAAGAACCTCATATCCTCAGGCTAAACAACCTTCGAGAAGGACTAGGCATTATCAGGCTCTTTGATGTTTCGACGTTAGTTTTGGAATATCCTAATCACAGAATCTTTATGATGCGAGGTTTTATTTACACTTTTATATTTTCCTATGGAAGTAAAAGACATTTAATGAATGGAGTCTTGGTTGGAAATGAAGTGCCCTGTTTGTGGAGAAAAATACAACAAGCTTGATTACCAGATGTTGTCGCGTCATCTGGCACAGAATTGTGAGCGCAACGATACTCCCCATCTTGAGTTCGTAAAATATTACCTACCTGGCTCTAACTGGCTTGCTGCAGACTTCACAAACGAAGTGAAGGGAATTTTCGTCTATGACAAGGGACACCTTTCTGACTGGATCGTGTCCAAGCTTATCCAGAGACTTTTCCAGGATAAACCTCATCCTTTCATTGAATCCATGCAGAAGCCTAAGAAATCGATTTTTCAGGGTTATGCAATTGAGTATAGTTATTATCTGAAGCAGAGAGTCAGGTCATTCTCATTCGCTATGGCAAAAAGCGATAAGATTGACGTCCAGAAGCTTGAGGCAAAACTCGTATTTCCTGAGCTTGCAGATGACAGCCATGTACAGTCACAGACTGTTCTTCTGGAAGATATGGCAGAAAGTGTGGGAATTCCTCCGGATACCTTGGAATCTTCTATGCCGCTGCCCCCTACCCTCCATTCCGTGAGGTTATGGAACAGCATTGCCGAGAATGAGCAATGGCTGGAGATAATGTCGTCACTTAACCTGATGGATCTGGTTTATTCTCCAATGCTTCTGAAGGCAGGCGCCAAGTTACCTTACTTCGCACCTTCTGTGCTTGAGAATGAGTGGATACCGGATGAAGTAAAGGCGTTCCTTTCTCATTCGGTGGAATATCTCGCACCGATTGCAGAACAGGCACTTGCACTCTCTACAAAATATGCAGAAGAGCTTGGCCAGAGCGAGGATCTGCAGTCTGTGTTTCTAAGATCGCTTGAGGCTTTCGACAGGCACCTCCTTGCCCGTGTTACGAGGGCAAAGCAGTTCGAGTCAAAATAATTATTATTCTGCGTCTTGGCTACGAATAGGTTTTTTACAATCTACGCATTACGTTGTGTGGAAGACCTTTTACATAAGACAGTTGACCTGGACGATCATAAGATAGAGGTGGAGCTTTACTATAAGCTGAATTTTGATGCAGACAAGAGTTGCGGTTACATCAAGGTCTTCAATAATGCCAGCCAGCGGGAAGACGAGAAATTTGAGGTTTATATGGAGCTCCTTGAATGCGGTCTGGATTCAAAAGCTGTCACAAAAAAGATGGATTCTGTTGTTGCCGAAATCAAGAGCGGAAAACTGGACGTTATGTTCTAATCCTTAAGCGAAACAGTTATCGTAACAGGATCCCCATCCTTTAGATCATACTTTTCTCGCAGGTATTCGGTGGATATGACCTCGAGGACATCTGTATGTACAGTCCTCTCCGGCATTATAACGGCGCATTCTGTTTGGAAAATAGTCGCCCTGAATGCCTTGACAGGCCCAAACGTCCTCCCATCTGCTTCGAAGCCGTTAATCTTAATCCCCCCGGCTGCGCGAAGCCTGGCGTAGTGGCTCTGGTATTCTGCATCTACAACTACATTAAGGGTTCCAAAGTAAGGCACAAAATCCAGCTTTTCCTTGAACTGTGCGACATACTTTTCCCTAGAAATGTAATACCTTCCCTCACCAAGACCGCTCTTCACTCTCCCCCGTATCTGCAATGACTGCTCTCCATCAAGTATTTCTAGAAGATCGTTGAGCTCCTTATAAAGAACGCCTAGCCCTTTCTCTGTCAAGTAAATATGCTGACCGTCAGATTTGAGCTGCCTCTCGATATAGCCTTCCTTCAGGAGAGAATTGATATAGCTTGAGCCGGACTGCTGGCTCATGCCGAGGCGTTCTGCCAGTTTAGTGGATGAAATCTTGGCAAACCCTCTCTCGTTTGATGCCTTCTTGATTTCCTTGAGCACCTCATACGTTCTTGATTTGGAGTTCATATATTTCTACCCGATTAACCTGCCCTGCCTGAGGGAATACGTTCTTATCTTTATATTTTTCAGGCTCCTTGCCAGTGTCCTGTCGTTTGTGAGGACAGATGCAGAATGTGTAACCGCCGCGATTCTTATGCAATCATCGCCAGATCCGCTTGATTCAAGTGACTCAAACCTTTCTGACAGTGCAAGTGCAATACTGGCAATGCGCATTGAGTTGGTCAATCCTTTCAATTCATTCCTGATGCAATCCAGGATGACTGGCTTATATGCCAACGGCATGGACTGTACTGCCTTCATAAGGTCAACGTTCCTCTCAGCCGCATAAATTATGACGTTTGTATCGATAATAAGATAGTTGTCCCAGTGACCAGACATCAGTCTTCTTTCACTTTCTCTGCTATTGCAGTGCCTTTCCTAATCCTCTTGACTACTACCTTTAACGTTTCGCCCTTCTTGGCACCTGGCACTATAATAGTAAATCCACGGAAGTTGCCCCTGCCTTCACCGGATGGGCCGATTTCGTTTACCGTTATGCTGTATGTTTTTCCTTCCTCGAGCGTTGATTCGTTCTGGTTGATATCCTTGGTCATTTTGAGGGCATGCTGCGCCCCGCAAGCCTTGCATTCCAGAACATCAACCCGCCCGACCCTCTTTATCTCTGTATCAGGCGAGCCGCATTCGTAGCACTCCACGTATATTTGCAGGAATTGCTCAAGTTTCTTCCTTATTGTTTCCTGATCAACCTTCTTGTTGATTATGAGCCTGGGTGGATCCATGGAGATTCCTATACCCAGCTCTCGTGTCAAGAACTTTATGAAAATCTTTGGGTCTCTGTTCAGCATCTCTATCACGGAGGCAAAGTTTCTGATTATAGTGACTTTACCTTCATATATGATATCAGGTTCTGGAATCTTGAGTCTTCGCTGGCTCCTTATTGATGTTGAGAATGTCCCTTCAGCCTTGTCAAGTAATTTTGAATAAATATCTTCACCCATAATATGATCGTTCCCTTTATCTATACTGCATCATACTGCACATTATAGGTTTAGCGCTTTTCATTCACAGTTGTCTGGTAATTGACTAAATTAGACCGTACATATAGCTACTATGTATAAAAAGAGCGAAAAATACAGAGTAATTTTAACAGAAATCTGGCTTATTATAGAATATCTATTATTTTAAACCACTTTGTCTGTGAAGTGTCATGTCATTTTTTTTAAAGATGTCATTTCGAGCACTTGCTTAACCCGTAATATTCTAACTCGTGGAAATTTGTAATGTATGGCATTCTTGTAAGTATGTATGGCAAATGTATGGCAACTTGCAAAATGTTTATATACATCCAATATAATTACATGACAATTCATATGGACCAAGATGAGAAGATAACAATAAGGATATCAAAAGAATCTCTCGCAGAGATAGATGAGTTTCTTGAGAGCCGCCAGGATCTGGGCACCAGGTCAGAATTTATCAGGAGCGCATGCCTTAGATACATACAACAATCAAGAATGGGGCAGGACAGCAAGAATGGAAAAGTGTGCGTGAAGCTTCGAGGACTTTCTGAAAAATGGCTCGAGAAGTCTGTCTCGATGGGATTGTACAGCGATCTCGAGGATGCGGTGTCCTCAATAATTACTGAATTTGAGAGTGATGGTTCGTTTGCGAGGGTTATAGAGCGCAAGTTGGAAAAATTCAGGGAAGCAGAGCATGTCTTTGACAAGTACGAAAGTATAGCCAATGATGACAGGAAGAGCTTCCAGATCAGGGAATACAAAAAAGAATGAGAGGTGTTTGAGAAATGGAAAGAAGTGAAACGGAAATGATGGACCCGAAGTATATTCGGGACAGGATAGTTGGAGTGGTACAGGAGTATTTCGAAGAAAGGGACGACACAACATTTGTCTCTTTTGGAAAAGCGGGCGCAAGGATATTGAAGAAAGTTCTACCGTTCGAGACAGGAAAGATCAATTTCCACTCAGTGGTTTTGAGCGATGCACAGCCAAAGCCAGTCAAGGAGAAGAGAAGATGGTTCCACAGGGCATCATACTTCGAAGTAGACCTCGACGAGAGCAGATCTGGAATATCCAAGTCGGTAGGAAACGGGCTGGCACTTGAAAGCGTCTATTACAAGATCAACACGATAAAGGTGGGCGGAACACAGTTTGTGTCTTCACCACACCTGCTTGCTGAGCAGATACTGAGCAACATGGACAAGTCATCAGGTTTCATCCTTGTAACAGGATTCGGAGGAAACTTCGGACAGACAATGCACATCGAGTTTGCTAAACTGCTGAAGAAGAGGGGAATTCCTCACATGAGCATTGTGGTCAAGCCCCAGAAGGCACAGAAACTGCAGAGGTTCCAGGCTGATAAGGCCATTATCGAGCTTATGAGCCATGACTCAAATGTTAAGGTCTATGACAACGAGCTCCTTCTTGGCAAGGAGATGCGTCTGGACCCGATGGCGTCATTCATGGCGATGGACAGGGTTAATGACGTTATCTGCAGGGACCTGAAGACATATGGAGCTATTTTGAGCGAGATAGCTTCAGAAATGAAAAATCCGTTTATCTAATTTTTTTTAATTAGAGTGAGGAGAGTACCTCACTCTCAAACATCTCCCTATCACAATAGATACATTCCAGTACCAGTGGCTTCCTGCTTTTTACAAAGAACTCTGGTTTTATCGGTTCTTTTGTGTTAGATATGCAGTTGAGGTTCGAGCATTTTATTATTCCAACAACCCTGTCCTCCAGGGAAACGCTGAATTTCTCCACGACCTCGTAATCGCGTATTATGCTTATGGATGCGTCAGGTGCAATCAAGGCTATCCTGTCCAGTTCAGGTCTTTCGAGCGACCTCTGCTCTATCTTTACGACATCCTTGAAACCGAGCCTCTTGCTTGGCACGTACATGCCGACGCTTACAGTTAGATGCTCCTTACCGGTTATATTCAGAATCGAGAGAACCTTCAGGGACATTCCAGCCTTAACATGATCAATGACAGTGCCATCTCGAATCTTTGATATTAGAAGCGTTTTGTCCATCAGAGATCACCTCCAAGAAGAAGCGATATCAGAGCCATTCTTACCGGGACCCCATAGAATGCCTGTCTGAAATATTTCGCCTGAGGAAGGGTATCGACCTCAGGTTTAATCTCGTCCACCCTCGGGAGTGGATGCATTATTATAGAATCCTTCTTCATTGTTGAAACTGTTGC
>JAJYZI010000014.1 GCA_021800105.1 Thermoplasmata archaeon | reverse complement strand
GCATTTACACTTGATATACGATCTTTTCCTCCGGCTGCGAACCAGGGAATAATAGCAGTCACCGCAGCAATAGGTTCAGAGTATTCTTTAATATTGAGAAAGATATCAGACCAAGCCACACTTTCAGAGCTCTTTCTGGAGAGGTCCGTTCTTTCTGAACTGGAACTCTCTTGCAACGACCCGGTAGCTGTTCTTGCCAGGGGAAGCAATCCTGCAAGACTCTTTGTGAGGGTTTATTCACTTGCAGGCAGAGAATACAAGGATTTTGAATCTTCTGTCATGAATGATAAGGAAGCTGCGGAATTTTCAAGTGGCTTAAGAAAAAAAATACCGGAGACCTTTGGATACCGATGGAAAAAAGAAACTTCCTGATCACAACCAGGCCAGCTGAAAAAAACAGGCGAACAATAAACACACAATGTTTCGAAATAAAGAACGTGCCGCTTACAAGAATAGCGAAAAAAGTCGAGCCCAAGACGCTTAAAGAAGAGCTAGAGATATATTCTCCTGATTTCGTTGTCCTTACAAGCAGGATAGGATCTGAAATATTTTTGAATGCTCGGATACATGGAGGTTACACTATAATGTGCATCGGAAGGAAAACAGCAGAGCCTTTTTTGCAATCAGGACAGAGAGTTCTTGTTCCGAGCGAACAGAACTCCTCGGGTTTGATTGAACTTATCTCTCTGCATTCACGCAAGGAATCTCGCATTGCTCTCTGCCGGAGCAAGCAGCATAATACAATTCTGGATGAATACCTGGTTTCTGAAGGCTTTAATTTCAGGTGCTTCGACCTCTATGAAATTGAAGAGTTGCATCCACCTGATCTACCTGGTATGCTTATTAGCAAAGAATGCAAAGGCATGATTCTCACGTCATCCATGGAGGCCATTAATCTTGCGCACCTGTTAGGCAATGATATTCATTCTATAGGTTTAACGAAGAAGATTTTCTGCATTGGGAAACCTACCTATGAAACTGCCAGAAGACAGGGTCTTGAATGCGAAGTTCTTGACAACGAGGGCGATGTTGATTCAATGATCGAGGAAATATCAAAAAAACACTGCAATAGCGGGGAATGGATTTGAACCATTGATCTACGGGTTATGAGCCCGTCGGGATTTCCTAACTACCCTACCCCGCTTTTCCCCTGTATCTGAAAGGAATATAAGGTTCTTGCCTGTAGTGTGCTTGGAATTGCGTGTCAAGTCCTTCTGAATTGGATAGGGAAATAATTTCTTTTGAAGCCAGATTAAAGAATAAAAAAGGATTACCTGAAGGATTCTTCAAGTTTCTTTAGCTTGATGTTTCTGACCTGTTTTTCTAGATACTGATAGACAGTTCTCTGCTTGCTTCCAGCAATAAGGCGCAGTACCGCTTCTTTTCCATATTCGATGGAGATGTAGTCCCCGATTATCGAAGCAGTATCGCCATAAATTGATATGTGTGTAGAGGTCATCTCCTCTATGATTTGCCTGGTCCTACCATTCCTGCCAATGAGCCTGCCTTTTATTTCTCCTATTCTGTGACTGCCTGGCTTAGCAAATTCCCTCAATGAAATTACGTAAAGAGTATAGTCTTCCTCAAAGAGCAGGAAGGCCTTTTCCGGGCTGAATCCCCTTCCAATTGCCTGAATAACAGACGCGGTGAGTGTTGCCTTTAGTGCATCATCTTTCTGGATTATCGATACTTCTCCTTCTTCAGAGTCGATTCGGAGATTAACGTGCCCCTTCTCTTCTATTTCCCTCCGGGTAATGCCGTTCCTGCCTATGACCGCAGCAATCCTGTCCTTTGGTATTCTTTTTGTTCCAGCTATCATTCAGCCTCTCCAGTAACGAAGGAAAGGAGATCGTTAACATTGCATTTAACTTCTTTCTTGTTGAAGAAATTACAAACATTTTTCACATCCCGCTCCAAGAATATCATAGCTGAAGGATGCTCGATGCTGACAGATTGACCGAAATCTATCATATAGACCTTCCCACGATAAATCAACATATTATATTCGCTAAGATCGGCATGAACAAGTTCCGCTTTTGTGTAAAGCAGACGCATGCTATCCCTGACCTGGGAAAATGCCTTTGCCATGTCTATGGTTGACTTGCGAAGTTCCGGTGCAGGAGATGCCTTGGTTCCCAGGTATTGCATCACGATAATATTCTGATGAAAGCCTATTGGCATGGGCACATTTATATGGCATTCTCGTGCGGTTTTGAGATTTACATATTCTTTTCTTGCCCAGAGATAAACAATACGCGATCGATCTTTCTTTTCATGCTCAAATCGCCTGTCTCCCTGCACATACATATAGAGCTTGGAGAACCTGAGGGTGGACATCTTGAAAATCTTCACTACAATAGGTTTCTTGTTACTGTAAGCCTTGAAGACAATGCTCTCCTTACCTGACATGATTGGGTAATCCAGATAGTCTATGTCGAATTTCTTCATGCTCTCGAATACAGCCTTTAAGGTTCTTAGATCAAAAACAATATCCTGTGTTTTTCTGCCAGGATCTTCGGTTCGGAGGAATTCCTTCGAAAAAATTAACTGCTCAAGTGCCGAGCGATCTTCTGTTGTCATTTGAACATGTCTATGACTTCGGGCAGGATTCTGTTTCTGCTCAGGTAACCTGCCTGCGTTTGTGTATATCTGTAAACAACATCTGCCCTGTCTTTCTGGAATTCCCACGGTTTGACAATAACGAGGTCACCTTCGCGAATCCACATTCTCTTCTTCATCTTGCCGGGTATCCTGGAATTACGCGTAAATCCGTCCTCGCACATTACGCTTAATCTTGATGCACCCGAAAGCTTCTCAACTAACCCGAACATCTCTCCTTTCTTCCTGTTTGGAAGAATTACTCGAATATTTTCTGGATTCTCATCTTCTGGTTGGTTGAAGCTCATTATTTCGTGATGGATATTATATCAATGGATATAAAGAGACATGTCATAAAGCGCACTGGGGAGTCTTCTCTATGCAAAGGGCCGGGCGTTGATCATGATAAACATTAAATCAAGCATCTGGATCATTACGATGAATCAATAATTAAACAGCTTCAATAACATAAAAATTATGAAAAAAAATATCTCATGAAATATCTAATTATGGAAAACAGATTATTGTTTAATTGCAAGATTACGAATGTTGAAGAACCTCTGCACGGTATCCCTGAAAAGCTTGATGTTTCTTCCTTCTTTTCCTATTGCCTTCCCTATCTCCATTGGATCTACGGAAACAAGAACATCGGTTGTCCCCTCTTTCCAGTTCACCTGTATCTCCTTGACACCAAGGCGGAAAAATATGTTTCTAACAAAATTGATAAGATCATGTGATGCTTCTGCGACAAGTATGTGTTTATTTGTTTTCTGCTTTAGTTCAGATACGAACGAGGGGTTACGCTTGAAAAGCTCAGCCATCTTTTTCTCGCCGACGATGAAGACGATCATATCCTCATTCTCCAGGCACTCTTTGAGCTCTGTATGAGCTATCTTTTCAAAGATTGCGATATAGCCCATTATCTTGTTGTCAACAACAATGTCTTTCATTTACCATTCAGTTTCCTTTACGATACACCAGATTTACTGAACCTGTTCCCAAGGTTATGGGTTGCCCGACTATAATATTCTCCGCAACTCCCGTCAGTGGATCTATCTCGCCAGATATGCCCGCGTGAAGCAAGTGTTTTGTTGTTATTTCAAAAGCCGCCCTTGCAAGCACGCTGCTTTTCTTGCCTGAGATTCCCTGCCTGCCTACGGCCCTTACCTGTCCCGTTAGAGTCATCATGTCTGATACGAGCATGAGGTGCCTCTGGTCTACTTCTAGACCCTGCTCCTGCAAAGTCCTGAGGGCTTCCTGAAAGACAGCGTTCCTTGCAGCTTCAATTCCCAGTACCTCATATATCTCGCTTATGTCATTTGTGAATGTCCTGTTTGTATCTATTTCGTCGATATCAAGAACTCCTCGAAGATTAGAACCCTGCGTATATATAACCCAGTCCTTGGACGGTTCCAGCCTTGCCATTGCCCTCTTTATACCGGGAACGCCCTTTATTGTGAGTGATTTTAGCTGTTCCTGCAGCTGATAGAGTTTCTTGAATGATTCCTGTACCGGCTTAACAACAATGCCGGCAGACTTCTTGCCTTCCTCAATGTTAAGTACCTTGCCTTTCAGTCTTGTGAGTGAGTTTATCAGATCGTCCTGAGTTATGAGTCTCTCCGCCATTCTGTTCTTAATTGGTATTATGGAAACCGACATATTCACGGTATCAGTCTCAATATCACATACATCAAGAAGGGCTGTGTTTTCAATCAGCTTTATAACACTCTCCACCGCTTCCCTCGATGCCTGAAATTCAGGCTTAAGATAGACAGTCATGGATGGAGTGCTGGGAGTTCGTCTGGCATCTACTATCTCAATGAGCCTTGGCAGACCAAGCGTCACATTCATTTCCCTGACACCCGCAAAGTGGAAAGTCCTCATGGTCATCTGTGTGCCTGGTTCTCCTATGCTCTGGGCAGCGACTATGCCAACCGCTTCATAAGGGTCTATCTGTTTCCTGCTGACTTCTTCATCAACTCTTTTAAGAACAGACTTTATCTCCTTTTCAGGAAGGCCCTTGATCTTTGGAGTCAGGTCCCTTATAACTGAGTAGGGCAAGGTTATTCCCAAACCCTTGGCCTTTTCGATGACTTTACCCTCCTCGGCACTTATAATACCTTCAAGGGACTCTTTTTCCGTAATCTTCATGGAGAGGCGTTCTACAATAGCAAAGGTCTTGAGTCCCTCCAATGGAAGTGAGAATTCAGAAAGCGGTATCGGGGATATCTCCTGGATGTTCTCTATTTTCAGGACAGCTTTCAGACCCTCTTTCTTCTTCCTTATCACGTTCTTTTGCTTCTTGAGTGGTTCCGCTGAGCTTATCGTTATCCTGTATCTTGCGGCTTTAAGGTCGGTTGCAATATATCCTTCCTTCGGCACTTCTTCCGGCAGGCTAAAATCGACGGCGTAGAAGCATGGGACCCCGGAATTAATAGCCTCAACATTCTTCTTGCTGTCTTTCCAGAGAATCACGTTCATTGCTTCACCTCTTGTTCCTCATCCATAAGAATGAAATCCATGTCGACTGTTTTGCCGTGATCGCTCTTGGTTGGATCAACACCGTCTTCACCGTACTTGAACTGTACGATCTCGCCAACTGTGTCCTCGACTCTCCTGTTCTCGTCGACCTTAAGATCCTCGAATGCATTGATCAATCTTCTCTGCATGTAACCGGAACGTGATGTCCTTACTGCTATATCGACGAGGCCTTCCCTTCCTCCAATACTGTGGAAGAAGTATTCAAGCGGCTCCAGTCCCTTCTTGTATGAGGATTGGACAAAGCCCCTAGCATATGCGCCCATGTCGCCCTTCCTGAAGTGCGGCAGGGTCCTTCCGCTGTAACCCCTGTTGATCCTACCTCCTCTGACAGACTGCTGCCCAACCATTCCTGCGACCTCAGATATATTCAGCATCTTGGCCCTTGCTCCAGATCTTGCCATAATAACGGATGGATTGTTCAGACCAAGGTATGCACTAGCGATCTTACCGGATTCATCACGAACCTGGCCAGTCAGCCCCAGAATCTCCATCTCAAGAGTTTCTTCAAGCGATCTTCCTGGCATTGACTCGAGCAAGCCCTGGTTATAGCTCTCGATTACCTTGTTGATCTTGTCGACTACCTCCACGGATATCTCTGATATCTGGGATACTGCATTTTCAGGTATGTCATAATCTGCAATGCCTGTTGAGAAACCCCTGCTGCTTATAAATCCAACTGCGAGTCTAGTCATGCGGTCGATGAATTTTGAGCTTTCCTGCGCACCGAATTTCCTGAATATCTTATCAATTATGATCCCCGAGAAGGGGCCAATAGCTGATTCATCTATTGTTCCAGTGGTCATCTTTCCGTTTATAATGAGAACGTCCTTGTCCTCGGGCCTGTCCTCATATTCGCAGCGATCCTTTGCTCCTGAGCATAGTTTGCTCCTGAACTTGACATTCAGTCCTACCGGGAGAATGCTTGAAAAAATGGTCCTTCCCCTGTAATATTTCTTTCCTTCGATTATTTCAGGCTCCGGCATCCTGGGATCAGGCACGTAGCTCATAATATGCATTGTCTCCTCCTCAGTGAAAAGAGGGTTAAGATGCGTCAGAAGGAAAAGCGACGTGATATGATCGTGTATACCGCCGATAATAGGACCGCCAAACCTTGGAGACATTATCTGTTCCTGGACTTTCATTATAATCCTAGCTTCGGCTCTTGCCTCCTCCTTCTGCAGTATATGAAGGTTCATTTCGTCGCCATCGAAATCCGCGTTGTAAGGAGTGCACACGGCAAGGTTAAACCTGAACGTCTGTCCGGAAAGGATTCTTACGGTATGACCCATCATTGACATTCTATGCAGCGAAGGCTGTCTGTTAAAGAGAACGATGTCTCCTTCCATTAGCTGTCTCTCAACGGTCCAACCCACCTCAATCCTTTTGGAACTTTCTTCAGCGTTCTGGACAGTAACTTTCATTCTTCTTCCGTCTGGCCTAATAATATAGTTTACACCTGGCAGGTATCTGCCAAGTTCATCTCTCGGCTCAGGACCGTGCTTGACGATCTCCCTTATACTTTCGAGATTGAAAATATTAATCATCACTGGCACAGTTAATTCCCGTGCTGCCTTCTCTGGAACACCGATTTCATTTATTGAAAGGAAAGGTTCTGGCGATATCACCGTTCTTGCAGAAAAGTTGACCCTCTTACCCGATAGGTTCGACCTGAATCTGCCCTCTTTTCCTTTTAATCTCTGTGCCAGCGTTTTCAGGGCTCTCCCTGACCTATGCCTTGCTGGAGGTATGCCTGCTGTCTGATTGTCAAAGTATGTCGTTACATGGAACTGCAGTAGATCCCAAAGATCTTCGATGATCAGCTGAGGGGATCCATTATCCCTGCTTTCGCGCAGACGCTGACTTATCCTTATGATATCAACAAGCTTGTGCGTAAGATCGTCTTCGCTTCTCTCTCCAGTTTCAAGCGTTATTGAAGGCCTAACGTTAATAGGTGGAACAGGCAAAACTGTCAATACCATCCATTCTGGTCTAGCAACCTCGTAGTTCATTCCGAAAAGGAAAAGTTCCTCGTTAGGAATCTTTTCAAGTCTTTCCCTTATCTCCTTAGGAGTTATCTTGATCTGTTCTTCCCTGAATGTGGTGGGCTTGTCAAGGAATACTTTCTTCTGTTGTGCACCGCAGTGAGGACAGATAGGGGTGGATGATGCTTCCTCAACATATTTCTTGGATGCAACTGAAAGAGCGTCAGGATCGCTTGTGGTGCTTTCTATTTCCTTTACCCTTGCCCTGAATTCTTCAAGTCTTTCAGGAACCAGCTTTACTCTGCCGCAAGTTCCGCAGGCCGCGTCCAGAAATGTCTTGATCTCTTTTATGAATCCAACGTGCACGACAGGCATTGCAAGCTCTATATGCCCGAAATGACCCGGGCATTCGTCGACCTTTCCACCGCAGGTTGCACATTTCAACCCTGGTTCTATAACGCCGAGGTGAAGGTCCATCAACCCTCTCTCGATAGGATATCCGTCATCATCGTATGTATCAGCGGTGATGACCTTGATCTGGGACATCTTCCTGATTTCCTCTGGAGACAGCAGCGCAAAATTTATGGAAAAAATTCTTTTTGAAATACCCTCATTCATTTTAAATCACCCAAGATAAGACGCATCATTACGCCCATTGAAGAAAGCTCATCCCTCATCAGCTTGAAAGCATAGCTGGTCTCAACCGGATGAATGTTTCCAGTATTACCGCAAACTGGGCATTTGAGTGTTCCTTTCCTCCTGTCATAAATTGCAAGATGCCCGCATTTTGGATTTCCACAGATATAGAGAATGGTTCCATCGCTCTGGTCCAGCAGCCTGTCCTTGATGACCATTGCAGCTCCGTGTGCAATAAGAGTATCTCGCTCCATTTCTCCGAATCTGAGACCACCCTGCCTGGATCTTCCCTCAGTTGGCTGCCTAGTAAGTATCTGGACTGGTCCTCTGGATCTCGCATGGAATTTGCCTGCTACCATGTGGTGCAGCTTCTGGTAATATATGACCCCTGTAAAGATATCAGCCTTGAATTTTGTTCCAAGAATGCCGTCGTACATGACCTCGTTTGAAGATCGCCTGAAACCATATTTCTCGAGACCATCCCTGAGCCCTCTTTCCGGTTCTCCTGAAAATATGGTACCATCTATAGTCGATCCTTTCATAGAAGCAACCTTTCCGCCGATCATTTCCAATATGTGGCCCACGGTCATTCTGGACGGGATCGCATGCGGATTGATGATGATATCCGGAATAATTCCGTCTTCTGTGAAAGGAAGATCTTCCTGTGGCACTACAGCGCCAATTACGCCTTTCTGGCCGTGCCTTGAGGCAAACTTATCACCGAGTTCAGGGATCCTTTCGCTCCTCACTTTTATCTTTACAACTTTGCTGTTGCTTTCAGATACCGTTAGGATGACATTATCAATGTACCCCTGTTCATTGGGTCTCATTGTTATTGAAGATTCGCGCCTGCGCTGTGGTCCGAGCTTGTCGCCTCCTTCCTCCAGGAATCTCGGAGGTGAAGTCTTTCCAACAAGAACATCTGAACCCTGAACATAAGATTCAGGATATATTATGCCTTCCTCGTCAAGGTTCTTATAATATTCCTCTGCCCTTGCCCCCAGGACATCATGCGTGGGTATCTCGAACTTGTCTTCCTGTCCGCCAGGATACCTGCGCTCTTCTGCGCTGTATGTCCTGAAGAAGGAACTCCTTCCTAGACCTCTTTCTATAGCCGCTTTATTGAATACAATTGCATCCTGGATATTGTAACCCTGGTATGAAAGGATTGCAACGACGAAGTTCTGCCCGGCCGGCTTACTGTCGTATTTGATATAGTCCATGACTCTTGTCTTAACTAGTGGAGCCTGCGGGTAATGAAGCAAGTGCCCTCTTGTATCGCTCCTTATCCTGAAGTTAGAAGCATATAGCCCGATGCTCTGCTTCGTCATTGCTGCGGCCATTGTGATTCTTGGTGATGAGTTATGCTCAGGATATGGAATGACGGACGCAACAACACCAAGAATAAGGGATGGATCGATTTCAAGATGTGTGTGATCTTTGTTCAGTAGCTTCTTAGACGTGAATCTGGCGCCGCATTCACTGCACTCTATCTGCACGGTATCTCCATCAGTCTTTCCGGGGTTCACCCATCCGACGATGTTCCTGTGCAGATACGTGGAGCAGTTGGGGCACTTATCCGGGATTTCGTATGCATAGATTGCGATCAAAAGGTTCTCTTCCTCCTCTGCGTCGATCCACTCAATGTATCCATGCTCCACCGCTTGGTTGATAGTGAATTCTCCGCTATCGATCTTCTTCAGCGTCTCTTTGTCGACCGTTACATCGGAGTCCTTGACTGTCAGCAAAGGTCTTCTCAGTCTTCCCCTGTCACAGTTTATGATGACTTCATTGGTTTCTGTATCATACTTAACGTTGACTTCGCTTGAAAGGCGGCCCGCTCTTCTTTCCTTTCTTATAAGTGCTGTCAGGTTTGCAGGATTTTCATGATACCCTACGAAATCGCCGTTAACGTATACTCTGCCAAGCTTATTTCCGATCTCTGCCTCTTCCATCAGATTGTTTGCGGCTAGTAGCTGCAAAACTGGTGCTTCGTCTATACCTTCAGTTACATTGATAAGAAGAGCTGCATTCTTAACCAATCCACAATTCTGTCCTTCTGGCGTTTCGTTAGGACAAATTCTGCCCCACTGAGTCGGGTGTAGATCGCGAGCTTCAAAGTGCGGCTGCGATCTCGTTAGTGGGGAAATTATTCTCCTTAGATGACTCAGGGTGCTAACATTCGATACCCTATCAAGAAGCTGGGATATTCCTGTTCGTCCACTGTTCCAGCTTCCGGTTGACATTGCATGAAGGATCTTCTGTGTAAGAAGATCCTGTCTAATAGCCGGTCTCAAACGGATACCTTTCTTCCTGTTGAATGTTCTCTCAAGCTGATATTTAAGATCCTTCATAACGGACTGGAATGCAGCCCTGAAGAGTTCTTCCATTAGATCGCCGGTAAGTTTTATCCTCTTGTTTGAAAGATGGTCTTTGTCGTCCTCTTTCCTGATGCCAAGATGCAATTCCAGAAGTGATCTGGCCATTCTGCCGAGATATACAGCCTTCTTCATTCTGTCCTCAGGCATATCGCCGAGGTGAGGAAGCAGTGATTTATCAAGCATCTGGGAGACTTTTTTCTCCCTGAATTCTTTTGCCTGTCCGGCTGCAAATCTCTTCTCCAGGTACGAGATTGCGTCTACTGTTGTGTTCACTCCTGAAGGAGGAAGGTATTTTGGATCGTGCGCATCCTCTATATTTGAATATATTATTGGCTCCATGCCCCTTACTGACGCAATTGAATCGTGAATCCTTACATCCTTTTCTAGGCCAAGTGCCTTCATAAGTATTACGAGTGGGATTGTTCCAGCCACAGATGGTATCGTAACACTTATACCGCCATCCGCCTGCTTTTCCATAGAAGTGAGAGCCCTGAATCCACCTTTCTGTGAGAAGACCTTTGCAACTTCGAGCATCGCTTCATATTTTTCCTCGTGCTCAACGAGTATCTTATTCGGGGCAAGATCCTCGAGCGATACGATGGCTCTTTCTCCTCCGCCTATGATAAAATAACCACCAGCATCATCTGGATCTTCACCAACGTACTGCAATTTCTCCTTTCTGGTACCGTTGACTGGGCCACTGTTTTTCTCAATGTAAGAATCAAGGTTGCTTTCGTGCAGAGTGCAGACCTTGGACCTTATCATTACCGGAAGATCACCTATTTTGATTGTTTCTGGCTCCTTCTCGACACCGTCCTCGAATATCCTCACTTTAAGGTTAACGGGTGCCAGATAGTGAAGATCCCTTAACCTTGCTTCATTTGGAGTTATTTGGTTTGAGGCTCCTGAGGCTTCTTTAATCTCCGGTCTGTCTACCCAAATACTTGCCTCAGATTGGTTCTTCCCGTTTCCCTTCTTCCTTGAAAAATAGATTTTAATATCGCGGCCGCCGGTCTTTGTTTTATCAAGAGTCATCATGCCAGGTTCGTCTTCATCTGTGACCTTGGTTTCGTCTACAACCTGCTGCATTACGCTATTTGGATTATTTTTTGTTGCCACAAAATAGTTGAATGATTCGATTTGGTGATTTACAATACTTTCTGTTTTAAAAAATGCGTTAACAATCTCCTTCATCTAGAAACCTCTCTCACTACAACCCTATAATATCTTGAAATGCCAGCCGTAGGGCTCTTCCTTACGATTTCAATGATCCTTCCAGGTTCTATGGGACCATGGATCTCTTCTAACGCTCTTACGGCAGGGTCACTCTTAATAATTTTGGGCAGCAGTTCCTTCGATATCCCCAATTCAGATAAAACTCTTTCCTCATTACCCTTCTCCACAAGATGATGCTCAGGCACCATTTCATGGTGCAACACGTTGTATTTCGCCATTTTATCACATCCACCGCGGGCCCGGGGGGGTTCGAACCCCCGACCACCTGGTTAAAAGCCAGATGCTCTACCTGACTGAGCTACGGGCCCTAAACGATAGCGCTCTGCATTGATACTCAGAATATAAATATTAGTAATGTTATTTTTTATACTTTGGCATCTTGAATAGTATGCGGTCTTTTTGTTATATATTTCATCCGTGCGAGTTTATCCACGAATGGATGATTTTAGCTTAATTCAGTTTCTTTTGCCACAGAAGAGTGTGCAATTTTAATATCTGGCTTTGAATTTCGGTTTGAGTATTAATGAAAGTTACCACAGATGGGCAAACCAAGAATATCCTTGCAGTATGGATGGAAGATAACTGTGTCAGGATGATAGATCAACGCAAGATTCCTGAAGCAGTTGAGATATATACTGCTAGGACCAGCGCAGACATTGCACGTTCCATTAAAGACATGATAGTCAGGGGAGCACCAGCTATAGGAGTTGCAGCAGCATATGGACTCGCAATGGCAAAGAATGCGGGCGAAGATATGCAGAAAGCGGTTGATTTAATTGGAAATACAAGACCAACAGCTTTCGATCTTTTCAAGGCAATATCTTACATGAAGGCTAATTCATTTGATTCTGGAGCAGCAAGGAGATATGCCAACGAGATCACAGGGAGATGCAAGAAAATAGGTGAGATTGGCAACATGCTGATAAAGCAAAACAGTAGGATATTGACTCACTGCAATGCAGGAGCACTTGCGGTGGTAGACTGGGGGACTGCCCTTGCGCCTATGAGAATAGCAAATTCCGAGGGGAAAAAGATAACGGTTTTCGTCGATGAGACAAGACCCCGTCTCCAAGGGGCAAGGCTAACAGCCTGGGAACTTGGACAGGAAGGAATAGAGCATTATATCATTGCGGACAATGCAGCTGGGTATTTCATGAAGAAGGGCGAGATTGACTTGGCCATTGTAGGTGCAGATAGGATAGCTGCGAATGGAGACTTTGCAAACAAAATAGGCACATATGAAAAGGCGGTATTAGCCAAAGAGAACGGTATACCTTTTTACGTAGCTGCACCCGGCAGTACATTCGATTTCTCCCTCAAGACTGGCGATTTAATACCAATAGAGGAAAGAGGTGAAGAAGAGGTCTTGACCATCGGAGAAAAGCGCTTGGCCCCGGAAATGTCAAGGTCCAGAAACCCGGCGTTTGATGTTACACCCAGCAAGTATGTTACCGCGTATATCACGGAATACGGACTTTTCCAGCCAGATAACCTTAGGACATTGAAGGCGAAAATGGATGCAGATCTTTTCATGCGCTAATACAATATATTAACGTTGGGCCAGAAATTTATGAAGGGTATCCTTGCCACGATCCCTTCTTTCTTGGTGGTGCTTAAGGAACGCATTGACCCGTTCGATCAACAGCGATTTCATTTCTCCGCTCAGGAGAGAACCGGAAATATAGTCGTCATGGATCTTTTTGAGCTTAGCATCGTCAGGCTCGAACATTATCTTTAACCATTGATAGCTCACGTCGATGTCTGGGTTGCCACCAAGTTTTCTGTGTTCTTCCACTGAAGTCCTGCCGCCTGAAAAAGCGTATTTGTTAATCTTTTTCCTGACTACGCTTTCACTATCTGTGACAAAAATGGCGTTGTTCGGGTCAGATGAACTCATCTTACCATCTACTCCTGAAAGCGGTGGTATGAAAATACTCATGATGCTGGCAGGCTTAAGATAACCAAGTCTCGGAAGTACATCTCTTGCAATCCGGAAGTGCGGATCCTGATCTATTCCATACGGGATCAGGCATGGTATATTTTTGCCTGCGCGTACACTTTCAATCATTGCCGGAACTGCCTGAATGCTTGTGTAAAAAATCATACCTATGTTTGCAGACGTGTCGAATCCAAAAGTGGCCTTCACTGTCGAGAATGTGATCTTCTTCGCTATCTTTATTGCCTGAGGGTATAGCAGACCAGATCTGTCTGTATCTATCATAATCTCCGTAAGTTTTGGATCGAATCCGAGAGCCACTATATCCAGTGCGTTATCGAGAGCAAGTGAATGTGTCTTCTCTGTGTCGAGATTTTCGTTGAATAGGAATTTCTCGTCGTCCGTAAGTTGAAAGATCAGCTTTGCATGAAACTTATCCTGAAGCCATTTGGTGAAAACCCATGGGACTAGATGTCCTATGTGGGTGTGATCCGATGGCCCTCTTCCTGTGTAAAGATAAAATTTTTCTCCTGACTTGATCTGTTCAAGAAGCCAACCAAGGTCCCTATGTGTAAAGAAAATCCCTCTTCTGAGCATGAAGTGGACATCACCACCGGTAAGACTGGCAAGCGATTTGATTATGTTCTGATCAATTGGTTCGGTGCCGAACTTTGTCATAATTTTGTCATAGTCAACCTTCCCAGAAACTTCCCAGGGAGTTATTTTCGAGTCTTCAGAATCGTTCATGGTTGTTATTCCTTATCGCCAGTTATGAGGATGTAATAGAAAAAATATCCCTTACAAGCCAACACAATGCAAAAAAATAATTGGAAAGTGATGACAGCGACCCCCATTTCCCATCCCCTCGCGGAAGACAGTACGCGTGAAGGGCACAGTGAGCTTTACCGTCGGGTTCGGAATGAGACCGGGTGTTACCCCACTGTTATGGCCGTCACCACACCCGGATTGATTGTCTCTATATAATTCTGATCATATTCAATGGGAGATCTTCCTGATTTTTCTGCCGCCTACTAGAACCCATTTTAAATGGGTGATTGGATGAATGTCAGCTCGCACTGAATATGAATTAGTGGTCTTTGTTTGTAATTGCTCTAGATTTTGCCTATTAGCAGTCAGTTCTGGTTTATAATTGTCTTTTTTATGATAGAATTTTTATACTGTATGATATTAGGTATTAAAAGTAGGAGGCTCCTCATAGTGCTTAATGATTACTTATTATCCCTATTCCGGTCATTTTTCAGACAGAATTATGGCAATTCTCTTATAATTAAGGGGAAACCAGGAGCCGGAAAAACTTCCTTTGCACTTGAACTTTTAAACATTGTGAGGGATGAGGTGCCTGTTCATTATATTTCAACAAGGGCATCAGAAGATCCTCTACTACTCAAATTCCCTTGGCTCCAGGAAATAACTTCTGGCAAGAGGAGCAGGAACAGGGAAACAGAGAGGATGTCCGAGGCATCCAAGGTAAACCTTGAGAATCTGGAAAAAATGATAGAGGAGGGGCGTCTCGCAAATGGGAGTCATGGTGACATTCAGACCGGACTGGTCATGAATGTGGAGGAACTCCTTCCTGAACTGGAATATCTTTATTCTTTTGTAGATAAGAATCTATCTAGAAATCCAATTATTGTTATTGACTCAATTGAAGCACTTTCCGAGAAGTACGATCTTGACTCGTCCCTTCTATTTTCCATAATACAGAAAGACCTTGTGGAGGCTTCAGGGGCAAACGTAATAGTTGTTATGGAAAGCGATGGCCAGAACAAGCTAGATTATTATTCGGACGGAGTGGTTGCAATGACTTATGAGCTCCCGAATAACTTCCTGATCAGAAATGTCAAAATAGAGAAGCTGAGAGGTGTTTCGATCGGCTCTAGTCCTATCTACATATACTCTCTCGACGAGGGCAGATTCCACTCTTTCAACAGGGACAAGATCATATATCCTTCGACCAAGATAACAAGCCCCTCAACTGATATTTTGAGCCAGGTGGAGGTCCCGTTCGGCAATATTGAATTTAATTCTATTCTTGAAATCAATAATGGAAGCATACCCATAGGATCTGTAGTCGTTGTGCACAGAAAGGGAAAATCAACTTCCGTCGATAAGTATGTTAATCTGCTGAAGAACAACCTCATTAAACAGACTATTTCCCAGAGCCGAGGTGTTATTGATATCAGCTCTTCAAACTACGAATCATCAAGGATACTATCACAGTGTCTCGAACCTGAATGGATGACTCACTACATTACAGCGGAGAAGTCAGACAGGCAGAGCCCTTATATAATTAACCTTGGAGGAAAGAGCATGGTAGAGGATTTCCCAACCGAGGTCGTTGACTTTTACCTTTCGTCTTCACAAAAGCCAAATGTGTATATATTTTCCACAGACTTCCTGGATTTTGTATACGGTTCAACATTCTATGGCGATCTCTCTACACTTATCAACAGCCTCCGTTCAAACGGGATTATATTTATTATCGCGGATGACGTCGAATTTGAGAAGATACTTCACTTCGGAACATATGTTATCCACATGTCCGATAATTATGGCTATGTGACAGTGAATTCGAGCCCATCTGATTTGTATCTATGCAGCATAGAAAATGATAAAGAAGGCTGGCCCTCGATTAAGCTTTCTATCATGGTATGAGGTTTATACTGTTTATACCAACGTCTTTGATCCTGACCGTATTTTCATCGAAGTTGTTCTCTTCAGTGTAGATTTGTATTAGTATCCTCAAGAGATGCTCGATCGTTTCTGCTATCCCTGATTGCCTGTTAGAGTGCTTATAAACAATTGTAACTTTCAGCCTGTTGCCAGAAAGATCATAAGTTACTTTCCCTTTTTCCTTATCATCTGTATGTATGGATTCGATAAAGCGTTCGCCGCCGTTGCTCATTTCTCTCTTTATCATCTCCTGCAGGCTTGAGCTGAGTAGGACTTCGCCACTTGCAGTAAATTGATACATACTATATCGAAAAGGCAGAGTAAGATTTAACTCATTGCTTGTCCTAACTGCTCTGTGTTTCCTACAGAGAGGATGCGAAGACTGCGAAAGAGTGAGTCGATGCGCGATCTGGTGTCTGAAACACAGATCAGCAAGCAGAAGCTCATAATGCCTGTTTTTGTGGACGAGAATATAAAGGAACCTAAGAAAATAGATACGATGCCGGGGATTCTTCGCCTTCCACTTGGATCTCTGGAGGAGTATTTCGGCAGACTTGAAGATCTTGGTATTCGATCGGTTCTTCTCTTTGGAATACCGAGATCAAAAGATCCTATGGGAACCGCGGCTTATGATCCCGAAGGAGTGGTTCAGAAAGCTCTGCATATATGTGATGAATCGTCGAGACTCATAAGTATCGCTGATCTTTGCCTGTGCGAATATACCGATCATGGACACTGCGGCTTGATCCAGAACGGAAAAGTTGAAAATGATTCCACACTCGAAACATATGGAAAAATTGCAACTTCATATGCAGAAGCAGGCGCTGATATGGTGGCTCCCAGCGGAATGATGGACGGACAGGTTGCGGCTATTAGATCGGCTCTTGACGCCGCGAATTACAGGGATACTGTAATAATGGCCTACAGTGCAAAATATTCCTCTTATCTTTACGGACCATTCCGGGATGCTGCTGAATCAACACCTAAGTTCAGTGATCGCAAGTCTTATCAGATGGACTTCAGGAATTCTAGGGAAGCCCTCAGAGAGGTAGAACTGGACGAAGTCGAGGGAGCGGATATAGTGATGGTTAAACCAGGCCTCTTCTATCTTGACGTTGTAAGCCAGGTACGAAGGATGACGAAAAAGCCGCTGGCAGTATACAGTGTCAGTGCAGAATACACTATGATAAGGAACGCTGTTGACCTTGCATTGGCCCAGAGGGACATCATAAATGAAGCGATTTATGCTCCATTTCGTGCAGGCGCAGACATGCTGATCACTTACTTTGCCGAGTTTTATGCTGAGAACTTTTAACCAACCGTCGCTGATACTTAGTTCCGCTGATTGAGGGGGAGGATTATCTTTGCGTCTTTCATAATGGTTATCTACTTTCAGGGGATGGCGGGTGAGGTGAACTAAAAATGCCAGTATATTTAGGAATGAAGGCTCCGGAATTTACCGTGAACACAACAAAAGGTCCATTGGTTTTTTCATCGTTGAAGGGAAAGTGGGTACTCCTGTTTTCGCACCCTGCGGATTTTACACCTGTGTGCACGACAGAGTTCCTTGCTTTCACTGAGAGATATGAGGATTTCAAGAAGCTTGGTGTAGAGCTTATTGGACTCAGTGTTGACAGTATTTACAGTCACATTGCATGGATGAGGGACATTAAGGAGCATTACGGCGTGGAGATTCCGTTCCCCGTTATTGCTGATATCGACAAGGAAGTTGCTAAAGCATACAACCTGTTTGATGAAAAGTCCGGAGTGACTGTCAGAGGAGTTTTCATCATTGATCCAAACCAGGTCGTTAGATGGATGATATATTATCCTGCTGAGACTGGAAGAAACATGGATGAAATTTTAAGGGTTGTCAAGGCACTCCAGTTTAACTGGGACAAAAAACTGGCTACGCCTGCTAACTGGAAGCCTGGAGAGGCAGGAATTGCAGGAGCTCCTTTGACTCTCGAGGACAGCTTCCAGAGAGATAAGGAAGGCTCTGAGCGCTGGTATCTTAAGAGAGTAAAGGCCTAACCTACCGTCCTTCCCATGACGGAATGCATAATGTATAACGTGGTACTGGGTGATTTCCACCCATCCACGATTTGCGTTGAGAGATCAAATTTTCCAGAGTCTCTTGCTGGGGTTATTTCGCTGACGAATCCTGAATATGCAGAGGAGAGTCTCAAGGAATACATCGAAGAATATGCCAGAACGAATGAGATAATGCCACAGGACAAAACCATTGGCTTTGTCGTGTTCAATCTCCAGAAAAAAATTGTCTCGGTTTCACTTAGCTCCATGAATAATGAGGAGGATTCCGCGCTTAAGAAGCTAAAGGAAAAAATTGAAGGGATGGGTTTCGTTTTTGAACTTGATGGGCCCCCCGCTGACGTGTATCGTCGATGAATCTAATCATAGGGCAAATCCAAAAGTTAAATAGTCCCTTTTAATTGCTATTTTATGTTTGATTCCCCAATAGAGTGGGCAATCGTTGTGCTCGTGATCCTTGTGCTTTTTGGAACCAAGAAACTTCCCGAGTTTGCCAGGAATGTTGGCAGGGCGTCTGGGGAGTTCACAAGAGGAAAGATGGAGATTGAGAGGGAAATCAGAGCTGCTGCTAACCCAGCTTCGCCGAGTTCCGCAGGGAATGAAAGTGTAGTTAATGCAGCAAAGGCGCTGGGTATAGATACTTCTAACAAGGACGAGACTGTTCTCAGAAGAGAGATCTCTGATAAACTCAAGACTTCCTGATGGATACCGAGGGCTACGTAAGGATATTCCTAAGTCACTTGGATGAGCTGAGGCGCCGCGTAATAAATATATTCAAGGCATTCGCCCTTTTTTTTATAATTTTTCTAATTTTTGATGTTAGATATGTATCTTTCTTTGGTTTTCATTTCCCCTTTATCTATCCCGATATATATACGAACATAGGAGCTCAATTTTTGACTGCTATTGAGGCACATGTGCTTCCAGCCGGATACAACATTTTGACTCTGAATCCTACAGATGGCGTAGTGGCAGATTTTTACAGCTGCATGTTTCTCGCAATCGTATTTTCCATACCTGTTATTGTGGATCAGATAGCGAAGTTCCTCACTCCTGGCCTGAAGAAAAAAGAGCTTCAGGCACTGAAATCTGTCGTTGTACCCGGATCCCTGCTTTTTTTTGCAGGATCCTTTGTAGGCATCTGGATCTTTTTGCCTGAACTTTTCCGTATTTTCCTTAACTATGATATTGGATTGAGCGTCCAGCCGTACCTCAGCATCAGATCCTTTGTAAATTTTGTACTGATCTATGTGCTGGGATTTGGCCTCTCTTTCGAAGTCCCGGTATTCATGGTTATGCTGTCAAGATTTGGAATAGTTACAGCTGACTATTGGGCAAGCAAATGGCGGTATGCTGTCGTCGGTGCACTGATTTTTGGTCTTATATTCTCACCCGGGGTGACAGGTTTCACAATGATGGCCCTTGCAATACCCATAATCATCCTGTACTTTGGAGGAATTTACTTTGCTAGAAGAGCAGAAAGAAAAGTTGCACAGGAGCAGGCAGTAGTAGTTGAAGCCTAATACATTGTAAGGTTGAATTTTCTGTCCATTTCCTCGTAACTTTTCCGGTCGCTGATGCCAAGGATGCTCGACATCTTTACCATTTCAGCGGCGTCTGACTGATCATATTCTTCCCTGCCGAGTGCCAGTCTTTTGAGATCATCCCTGAAGTAGACTATTTCACCGTGCTTCCTGAGACAATGTACACATTCTGCAACTTCGTCCTCGTCGTCTTTCATTTCGGCAAAACAGTCCTTGTAGCTCATAGATCACCACATCTTTTTGCATCAAACGCTGGCATCCTTACGTTGTATCTATCAAGCATTATTCGCAAATAGAATGCAAGGTTTGAAAGGTATTCTTTTGCGGCTTCTTCCTCGAACTGCGGGAAGCCACAGCTTCCGATAGATAGTGTAACATCAGCAAGCGATTCGATTGAATCCTTGCCGGAAAGAATGTTTTCAATGCGGGATAGGAATTCTGCGGCTATTTTGTATTTTTCCTTGTGCGTCATCGTGTATGCAAAGCCGTATTTTTCCTTACGTGCCTTTATCCTTAACCATGCATCGTCGATTTCTCCCGAAAGGACAGCGGACCGTATAATCTCTAAATCAGTGAGTATATTCATCTAAATCCCTCCGAAAACTCCTCCCGCATATGGCAACAGGGTGAAGAAAAGCCCAAAAATAAAGAATAAAACGACAACTATTACAGCAGAGAAATAAACCGGTATCTTGTTGGAAACTGAAAGATCGAAACTGTTATCATCGCTGCCTTCCCTCCAATACATGAACATCATTACGCGGAAATAGTAGAATACAGAAATGGCACTGTTCAGTATTGCAACAACTGCGAGCCACCAGAGTCCTCCCTGGACGAGCGACAGGAAGAGAAAGAACTTAGCCAGGAATCCTCCCGTTAAGGGTATACCCGCTAGCGAAAGCAGGATGACAGAAAAAGCTAAAGCCAATCCTGGAGACTTTTTAGCTAGACCGGATATATCATTCATTGTTGGTCTCTCCTTCTTTATTACGTTCATCGTAAGAAAAGCACCACCCTTCATGAATATATATACCAGAGAATAGAGCATGCCTGCCGCGATCGCGTAATTAGTCGCCTGACCTCCTGGGGCAAATCCAGCAACTGCAAAAACTAGGATAAGATATCCTGCTTGTGCAACGCTGGAATAGGCGAGAAGCCTTTTCAGGTTATTCTGTGACAATGCAGCTAGGTTTGCATAGGTCATCGTAGCTACGGCCAGGATTGCGAAGAAAACATATACATAGGTATCAAGACCTGCAAAACCGGCAATAAAAACTTTCAGCATTATCAAGAAAGCAACAAGCTTGCTCCCTGTGGATAGGAAACTCGAAACCGAGTTCTCAGTCCCGTCGTAAGTATCTATCGCCCACTGGTGCATTGGGAATATAGCGAGCTTGAACCCGAACCCGATAATCAGGAAGGCGAGCGCAATAAGCATATCCGGCGTGGATGAGATCGCTATCTTACCCAAAAGACTGAAAGTGCCTGTAGATAGGTAGAAGTAGGAAAGACCGAATATTATAAATGCGGTTGCAACCGTCCCTGTGAAAAAATACTTTGTCGCTGATTCAAGTGTCCGTTTCGTCTTGTGGAAACCTGCAATAATATAAGTTCCAATGCTGACAGCCTCGAATGAAATGAAGAGAACGATTAGGTTATAGCTGAAGGCTGCTATCAGCATTCCGACCGTGACAAAAAGAAGCATTGCATAGAATATTTCACTTCTTGCCGCAATGTTCTTCAGGGCCGGATATGTAACAAAGCCTGAAGCTACCAGGAAGAGCATTGCAAAGTAGAAACCAAAGCCGTTGAAGACCATGCCTTGTGATGCGATATATGGCAGAAGATTGTACCATTCCATCAGAATAAGGAAAAATGCGATAATGAAGGCAGCCATCGCGACTGTTGCATAGATAATTGACTTAAGTCTCATTATTCCCATTGCAAGAATGATAAAGCCTGCTGCTCCAAGTACGAGCATCGGATAGTAGAATGCAAGTTGGTTGATATCGAACGTCATATGATTCCTCCAGCGTAAGCCTGTATTGGACCGAAGAACAGGACAGGGAAAATACCAAGGATTAGAATGATGGTGAATATAAGAAGGAGCATAGCCAATGGACCGCCGCTGACATCAGAAATCTTTCCCAGTTTCTCATTGTACGGCCCGTACAGAGCCTTCTGTGCCGCCCAGATATGGTAAGAGGCAGTGATGAGCATTCCAAAAACAAGAAGGAATATCCAGTAACCGATGGTCTGGAAGGATCCCACAATAATAGAAAACTCACCGACGAACCCTGCTAGACCAGGAAGCCCAAGTGATGCAAGAAGCCCCCCGAGAAGAAGTGTCGAAAGGAATGGAGCATCACGGTAGATCCCGCCAAGTGAAGGTATCCTGTCGCTTCCCGTCTTGATAAGGATGTAATAAATACTTGCAAAAACGAGGAGCATGATTATTCCATGTGTGGCTATTTGAAACATTCCGCCTGAAGCCACTATTAGTGCGTTCTCACTCTTGAATGGATCCAGGAAGGAGGATGCAAACGCAAGTGTGACGAAACCCATAGATGCTGCACTTGCATATGCCATCATTCTTTTCAGGGATTGCTGGAACATTGCTGTGAGTGCAAAGTATGAGATGCTTATAAGCCCAAGTCCTGCTAAAATGTCAAGGCCGGCAGTGCCAATCAGCCCGCCGAATGGGAGTATTATACCAAAAAGACCATATCCCCCCATTGCAGAAAGTGCGCCCGCAAGTATGATTGTGCCCGGATACGGGGCCTGTTCATAAGAATCAGCTAGCCACGCGTGAACAGGGAAAGATGGAAGTTTAACCAAAAACGCGAATACAAATCCGAAAAGTATGAAATATTTTGCAACTTCAGGCAGGGCTGACGTAAACGTGGCATTCTGCATTGCCTGGAGGAGATCGTTCATTTGGAACGTCAGCACACCATATTGCAGATCATAGTAACTGTAAAGAGCGAATATAGAGAGCAGCATGAAAATGGAAGCTATATGAGTGTAGACGAAGAACTTGAGTGAAACGCTGTCCTTTCTAGATCCTCCGAATTTTCCTATGATGAAATAAACTGGAACCAGCACAAGTTCCCAGAAAGCATAGAAGAAGAGGAAGTTCCTTGAAATGAGGAGACCTATCATTCCAGCCTCTGTGAGCATGATCATCATGAACATTGATGCTGGGTAAAGTTTCTTATCTGTCACGAAGGCGGATGCAGCGAATATGATTCCAGTCAGAATAAGCAGAGAATCCGCAAAACCGGAGACGCCAGTAGAGAAGTATATGCCTACTGATTGTGAAAGAGCAATATTAGTCTGTGAAACGAATCCACCAGTATAACCCGATGAAAATCTGAGCACGCTGTAAAGGATGATAGCGATAAGCGTTATGACTGATGATACCTTGGTGAATATTGACGAACGTTCTTTCAGGAGCATAGCAATAAGTGCAGAAAGAAGCACCCACAGAAATATCCCAAGAATAATCATAGCGAGCCTCCAATTATCTCAACCAAAAGGAAGATAACTGCCGCTATCAAGACTAGGACGATAAAGTAGTTCTCAATTATTCCAGACTGGATCTTCCTTAAAGCCGAGCCCAGCCTGACGACATCATGACCTGTGGATTCGTTTGCTGAATTATAGCGGTACTCGAAACCAGAAAAAGCAGCAGACAAAGGCAGGATCCCCCTAACTGCCACCAGATTGGTGTATAACTTATCAAGATAATATTTGTTCTTTAATACCTTGTAAGCGCGGTTACCTGTTGTATCCAGCTTCTTCCACCTGTTTGCAGTTCCGACATATATTCCAACTATAACGCCAACAGCTATGAGCACGTATACGAGGAGTTCCTGTAGGAGAGGAGCCGAAAATGCAACATATCCCGGATCAAGATACTTATAAAAGCTGGTCTGGAACAAACCGAAAAGAAGTGCAAGAGCAGCCAGAGCCATCAGAGGAATCAGGACATATTTCGGCGGGTCCCTCGCATGTTCAGCCAGGTATGAACGTGGCTTCCCCAGAGCCACCATAGAAAACATTCTGAAAGTGTAGAAGGCAGTAAAGAATTCACCAAAGGCAAGGAATAGCCATGGCAGAATGTGGGCAGCATTATAGCCCGATGATACGTAGTAAGACCAAGACGCATCAACAATGGCTCCTTTTGAGAAGAAACCTGCGGCAGGAGGGATGCCAGCGAGTGTTATTGCACCTATGAACATGAGTGAAACTGTCCACGGCATCCTGCGCCACAGTCCGCCCATTTCCCTCAGGTCTCTCAGATCCATGAGTGCTATGAGAATTGCACCGGCGGATAGGAACAGAAGTGCCTTGAAGAAGGCATGAACAACAAGCTGGTAAAGGGCCAGTGAAACTCCGGCGGAACCTATTATTCCCCCGATTCCAAGCGCAGCCATCATGTAACCTATCTGACTTATAGTTGAATAAGCGAGAACCCTCTTGACATCGTTCATGACCCAGGCAAGTGTTCCTGAGTAAATTGC
This sequence comes from Thermoplasmata archaeon, assembly GCA_021800105.1. Taxonomy (GTDB): domain Archaea; phylum Thermoplasmatota; class Thermoplasmata; order Thermoplasmatales; family Thermoplasmataceae; genus UBA582. The sequence goes on along the minus strand of JAJYZI010000014.1, from coordinate 5,482 downwards.
CGTAAAAGCGCCGATGAATGCGACCACATATAGAGAGAAGGATGCGGAGTCCAGAAATAGCGGGAATATCCTTGCTATCAGATATACTCCAGCTGTAACCATGGTTGCGGCATGTATCAGCGCCGAAACCGTTGTTGGACCTTCCATTGCGTCCGGTATCCAAACATGCAGAGGGAACTGTGCTGATTTGCCTATGGCACCACCGAGGATGAATATTGTAGCAAGAGCCAGTTTACCTTGTCCCATTAGTGCTGCCACTGCAGGGGCATTTCCGATCAGGGTGGGGATACTCAGCGGATCGGCATAAGTGCCTGATAATGATGAATATAATATCGCAAGTCCTATTATGAGCGACATATCACCAACGCGTGTAACGATGAATGCCTTTTTTGCCGCCGAGGCGGCATTCGGCTTGAAGTACCAGAATCCTATCAACAGGTAAGAGCATAGGCCAACAATTTCCCAGAACAGGAATAATATTACAAGATTGGAGGATAGTATAACGCCAAGCATTGCCGATGTAAATAGGGCTGTTTCGGCAAAATAGACATGTTTCTTTGGATCCTCTTTCATATAGTAAGTGGCAAAAAGGTGTATCATCAGTGATACGAAGGATACCATCAGCACCATTACCACTGCCAGGTGATCCACGTAAACGCCATAGCTCAGGTTCGCGAACCATGAATATGATTCATTGATTGTGGATGATCCAATTGTAAGGTAAATGTAACCAGAAAGGATGAATGAAATCGCGATCGAAGCGGAACTTATTATCCCTGCAAGCCTGATTTTGCGCATTCCTGTTACAAGCGCTATTGGTGAAGCCAGAAGCGGCGATAGAAATATGAACCAAACTGCATAATCCATGTTTATCCCTTTATCTCACTGAGCAGTGGAATGTCCACCTTTCCAAACTTTCTGAATACTGCAACCAGAAGGCTGAAACCAACAACAGATTCAATTGCTGCAATAGCTATCACAAATAGCGCAAGAACGATCGGATCAGGCAGGGAACCCGCAACTGATATCAGGTTCAATACCGCAGAATTTATCATGATCTCAATGGATATCAGCATTTTGATACCGACTTTTGAGCTCATTACTCCATAAAGACCAATACAGAAAAGAAGAAGAGCAACAGTCTGGGGTATTATGAGGGGCATCGACATTCACTCATCCCTCCCGGTTATGTATAACATGCCAATGATGCCTCCAACAAGAATAAGCGAAAGAAGCTCGAATGCAACTATGTATGTCGTGAAAAGCGAAGATGCAACTGCCCCTATATTCTGGGATACTTCCTGGAAACCTGTAATGCTTCTCAGCATGGTTATGAAGAAAACAAGGAAGAAGACAGCCACGGCCACAAATGCCTTTTTATTCAAATTCCTTACCTCCCGTGAGCATAAGTGTGAAGACAAGAAGCGTGACTATAGCTCCTACGTATACGAGAAGCTCAATGCTTGCCACAAGGGATGATCCGAGAAGGAGGAATACGCCAGCCATGCTGAAAAGGAAAAACATGAGCCATGTTGCAGAGTGTACGATGTTCTTATCCTGGACCGCCTTGATTGCGGTCACCAAGAGTAGAATGGCGAATATCAAAAAAAGGATTGTAAAAATTATCGTAGAGTTACTCATTTCTTTACCTCCTTCTCATCCATCGCCAGTTCAAGCGGTGAGTACAGGAAGCTGTTCTTTGTCCTAGCAGTCTCGAATTCATGCGTGAGATAAATAGCCGTGGTTGGGCATATCTCTTCACAGTTCCTGCATACTGTGCATGTGCCGAAGTTAACGTCCGGATAGAGCATTCTCTTGTTCCTTGGATTCTCCCTGACCAGTTTTTCCATCTTGATGCTACCGTTCGGGCATACTTGCTCGCACAGCGTGCAACCAACACAGTCATCAAGCTTAAGAGAAATCCTGAACCTGAATCTCTCGGGCTCATACGGTCTTACTTCTGGATACTGCACAGTGACTGGTTTCCTGAAAAGATGTGACGCAACGCTGATCATCCCGCTCAGGATACCTATCAGCGGTATCCTTTTCTTTGGTTCCTTTACTTCCATTCTACCATCCCAGTCCCAGTGTTAGGACACCAGCCAGCACAAGATTTATGAAAGAAATTGGAAGGAGGTACTTCCATCCCGCGTTTACGAGTCGATCTATCCTTATCCTGGGCATAGACAACCAGATTGTGAACGATATCAGGACGAGAATAAGCCCCTTGACTATGAGCCATATAAAACCGACCTGCGACGAGAACGGACCGTTGAAACCACCGATATACAGCAGTGCAATGAGCAGGGATCCCAGGAAGATGGAACCAAAAAGGCCAATATAAAAGAGCGCAAATCTCATTCCGGTGTACTCAGTGGAATAACCGGATACGAGTTCACTGTCGCTCTCGCCCATATCAAAAGGGGCGTATGATGCACGGGCGATCATTGCGATGAAGAAAACAAAAAGGCCAATCGGTTCTAGGATACCATATGGAAGTATCTCTGTCGTAACTATGGACTCAAGGCTAAGTGAAGTTGATGTTCTTGCAGAAGCCATCATAACTATCGCCAGTACTGAGAGCATCATTGGTACTTCGAACGAGACATCCTTAGCAACCGATCTGAGAGCTCCCATTAGAGCGTACTTATTGTGAGACCCTACGCCTGCCAGTACTTCTCCTATCGGCATGATTGCCAGTATGGCAAAAATGAAGATAATGCTCACGTCTGAATACGTAATGGTGAGATTTCCGAAGATTGAAAGATTTCCATATGGCAGGAAAGCGAACGCCAGGATCAGGCCGAAGAATACTATATATGGTGCTACCTTGTAGGGAAGGTCGTCCCTCTCCTTTGGGAATATTATCTCCTTGCCCATTAGTTTCAGGGCATCTGCGATGAGTTGCAGGGATCCAAACTTCCCGACCCGGTTTGGTCCTATCCTCTGCTGTACCCGGGCCATGTATTTTCTGAATAGATAGATCATGAAGATCAGCATAACGCTGACAAAAATAAGCAGAATAATGCTTTCGATTATGTACGCAAGGGCATAGCCTATGTCGTGGCCCAAAAAGCTTAGGACGCCATAGATCCAGTGAAGTATGTTCATCGGTCAATCTCCCCGAATACAAGATCGATTGAACCGCTTATTGCTATCATATCTGCAAGCATTACGTCTTTAGAAAGTACAGGCAGGATTGAAAGATTCTTGAATGTCGGACTCCTAACTCGAACCCTGTATGGTTTGACTCCACCGTCCGCAACAATGTACACACCAAATTCTCCCTTTGAAGATTCAGTTCTTGCATAATACTCGCCGTCGCCACGGAGCCTTATCATCATTGATTTTTTCGCTTTTGGATTGAAATATGGGCCTTCGGGTAGCTTCTCAAGTCCCTGCTTTATAATCCTGAGGGATTGCCTCATCTCCTCGAACCTTACCAGGAACCTTGCGAGGTTGTCGCCCTTGTGGGATATCGGTATTTCGAAGTTGACCTTGTCGTAGAAAAGGTACGGTTCAGCCCTGCGAATATCATACTCAACCCCGGAAGCCCTGAGCATGGGTCCTGTAACACCGTATGAAATTGCCACCTCCTTACTGAGAATACCGATTCCCTTTGTCCTTGACAGAAAAACATCGTTCTTCACATAAAGGTTGTAAATTTCCTCAAGCCTCTTAGGAAAGGTTTCAAGGAAATCCTTTATTTCTTGAATGATCTTATCGTTGAAGTCCTGGTAGACTCCACCAATGCTCATATAATTTGTTTCCTGCCTGGACCCGCAGGCTTCCGTAAAGATTGTAAGTATCTTTTCCCTTTCGGCGAAACAGTAAAAGAATGGCGTGAGCATCCCAAGGTCAAGCCCGTATGCACCGGCCCAGACAAGGTGAGCTGCAATCCTGCTCAACTCAGCGATTATAACGCGAATCCACTTGGCTCTGTCTGGGGGCGGGACATTAAGGATCTTTTCTGCAGCCTCAAGATATCCAACCTCCATGTTCATAGCGCCAACATAATCCATTCTGTCAAAGTAGACCAGGTTATCACAATAGAAGCCCATCTCACAAAGCTTTTCTGCGTTCCGGTGAAGATAACCAATGACTGGTTCAAGTTCCCTTATTATCTCGCCATCAAGCTTAGCCTTCAGTCTCAAGACACCATGCATGGATGGATGCTGCGGACCAATGTTCAGTTCTATCCATTGGTCGTTCACCAGCCATCACCAGCATCAAAGGTTACGTAATCTTCACCATCTTCGTCCATATTGATGTATTGAACCTTGCTCAGGTCGTAATCCTTCCTAAGCGGATGGCCAACCCAGCTCTCCGGTAGAAAGATCCTTTTCAGGTTAGGATGTCCCTCGAACTTTACGCCAACAAGGTCGTACTGCTCGCGTTCATCCCAGTTTGCGCTGGGCCAAATTCCAGTAACGCTTGGAACAACGCTGTTCTTTGTATTGACCTTGACGACAACGTATTCATTGCGTTCCATTGAGTGAAGATGATATACAACATCAATTGAGTCCTTCTTGTCCACCGCTGTTACAAGTGAGAGATGATCGAAGCCGTTAGTTCTCATCTCCTTCATGAATGGGATAAGATTCTCAACGGAAACAAGAACTATTTTACGGCCATCTTTTCCCTTACTTTCAGAAATAATATCGACCATCTTATCACCTGTCCGTTTCTCCCCTGATTTTCTTCTGAAGTGTTATGATACCATAGGTTAGCGCCTCAGGCGTCGGTGGACAGCCAGGTACGTAGACATCAACAGGAACCACGCGGTCAACTCCCAATACAACGGTATATCCCCTTGCATATGGTCCCCCCTGGATAACGCATACACCCATCGCAATGACGTATTTCGGGTAGGGCATCTCGTCGTAAACCCTGCGGATTCTTGGAGCCATCTTCTTCGTTACGGTTCCAGAAACAATCATAAGATCAGATTGCCTCGGAGAATTACGGAATATCTCGCTGCCAAATCTTGAAATGTCGAGTTTTGATGCTTGGATAGCCATCATCTCTATCGCGCAGCAGGCAAGTCCCAAAGTTAAGGGCCAGAGTGAATTGCTCCGCCCCCATGTAAGTGCATTTTCGAGCGTTGTGGTAAGAACTCCCGTTTCACCGGTCTTCATTTTACCCACCTCATGTGACCCTCTTTGAATGCATAGTAAACAGCAAAAAGGGGCATCAGTAAGAATAGAATGGTTTCAATAAAAGGATAAACACCAAGATGATAGAAGTTGAAAGCCCATGGAAACAGCAGGACCATGTCAACATCAAATAATACGAACAGAAGGACTACAACGAAATACTGTATGTTGACAAATTTCCCAAAATCACCAACCGCAACCTCCCCGGTTTCATATGGTTCCATGTATCTTGAATCCGAGACCTTGGGGGACATTGAATTCCCAAGGTTTTTAATTATATCAGAAGGCTTAAGGCTTATACCGGGTTTTTTGTATCTGCCCTCGCT
>JAJYZI010000013.1 GCA_021800105.1 Thermoplasmata archaeon | reverse complement strand
TGCTAATTTTGAAAGTTCCTCCTCTTGTTCAGGAAGAAGTTTTAGAATTTGCATTATAAGGGGAAAGCCACTCTTGTTGAGAGAATAGTAAATCCACTGGGCGTTTCTTCTTTCTTTCACCAAACCGCTTGTCCTTAACTTTGCCAGATGCTGCGATACATTCGATTGTGATAGGTGGCATAAGGCCGTTATTTCACACACGCAGAGCTCTTGTTTTTTCAGCAGTGAGAGAATATGTAGCCGGTTTTTATCACCAATTGCCTTCATAACCTCGGCTATGTGTTCCGCATCCTGCTCTTTTTCGGTCTGCATAATTATATTATATCACATCCTTGAATATAATATCGGTCCTAATCCCTTTATTCCCGTATTGTACATCTTTCCATGTATACTTTATTGTTTTTACATGATAATGTTCCGTTGGTTTCGAATTTAGAAGGACCTTTCTTATCCAGTTGTCCTGCATTTCCTTTAGCTTGTCCAACCTTTCAGAAAGTATATCTCCAGAGAGCGCAGGAAGTGAAGCCTCCATTTTTGAAATTTCCTCTGGGAAAAATTCCTCATCTTCTGACACACTGACGGTTTCGCCGGTTGAAATCCTCTGAATAATGTACCATACACCTGGCCTGTCTTCAACATCTTGGGTTCCAAACCTGATGCGTCCCCCCGTCAGATAAGTAGCAGCATCACCCAGGCATGGACTGTTCCTGGATATAACCCTGAGATCTGTCCTGTCAATAGTTCCATTTGGAAAGAGCTCCGCAAGGGCAACTGCAAGGGCATAGCTTCCCCTGTAGAGCCCATCACAGGCATGTCCATGAAATTTGACCAGATCATCAAATCTTATCTCTTTCGATGACTTTGAATAACGTCCATGGCTTGATTCTGTATCAAGCACATGAAAAATAGGAATATTTTCTTCGCCCATAATTTATATCACCTATCACTGTTTAAAATGATATTACGGTATAACCATCCACGGCATATCTGGAAAATGCATCTCGAGCGAATTCAAGATTTATATCATTTTTTATAAAAATTTCTTCCATGTTCCAGTTCTTCACCTGGTTTGAGCATGCCTCAACTATTATGCCCGCTTTCCTCAATTCTGATATGGCATCAACAATCTCGCTATTGTCTACCCCAGCTTCAAGTGCCCTAACCCCGCCGGTAAAGAGGAAAACTTCCACCTTTTCTATATGATTATCCTTTTTTGCGTCATGTATCCTCTTTGCAACATGAAGACCGGACATTATCTTGGCTCGCTGTTCGATTCCTGAATTTATTACTATAGCTATTTTAGCAGTCATTTTTATACAACAGTACATTAGAATATACTAATTAACGATATTGGCACTTTTAATGGCGCAGCAACATAGAGAGAATTAAAGATAAAGAAGCAGCATGCAGTGGCTAATTTAGCGGCGAAAAACTGTATTTCAACCCCAACCAAAACGCTTATTTCGCCCGTGATTGGCTCATGATCTTTAATGTGTATTTATAGTGTGAAAATCAAAGAAAACACTTACTCCGGTTCCGCAGTGAGTTTAAGGAAAGAAAGGGTATTCATAATATTTATAATATGTGAGGTTGACTCTTTAATATAGGGTCCAGATAAAGGCTTAGTTTGCCCGAGGAATGAATATGCCTGAAAAGACAATGAGCTCTGTATGCGGAAGCATATCTCCATACACCGGAATAACGAATCCAGATTTCCAGTAAAGAGTGAACGTGGATATGAGTGCGTAACCATGTATCGGAATGAGTGATATTGGTGCCGTCTGATGTGAGGAGAAAAAATCTTGCAAACATCGTATCAGCTAGAGTGTTGTTGAGCTTTAGCTATGGTTTCTTGAATGTTTTGCTCAGTTTATATTTAAATCATCTCGGATATTCCCTGATTGAGATAGGGCTTATCCTTGGTGGCGCAATAATCATCAGCGCATCACTGACATTCCTGCTATCAATGCTGGCAGACCATTTCGGGCGAAAACTGGTTCTAACAATTCTTTTCCTTTTGTTCTCTTTATCTTCCTTACTTTTCCTGAGCACGAAGGATATTCTTGTTCTCGTCGTTTTAAGCGGAGTCGGAGGTTTCACCGGTTCCGGTGGAGGGCCGATAGGATCAGGAGGGGCATTTGGTGCAGTGCAGACGGCTCTTGTCACAGAATTCACAGAAAGAAAGGAATTTTCGAGGATCCTATCACTTGCATCAGCTCTGGGCATAATGGCCGCTAGCGCAGGTTCTTTCATCATATACATTGTGGAAGCAGAGAGAATCGATGTTTATGATCTATTCTACCTCGCGGGAATACTGGGGATTCTCGGCTCGGTTTTCTCAATTTTCTTAAAGGATAATCATATCAGAAGCAGGCATTTCCTCCCGAATATCTCCTGGAAGAACATAATAAGATTATCACTTCCCACCATTCCGAGTGGAGTTGGAGCCGGTCTGATTTCACCAATATTTTCTCTCTGGTTTCACCTTAGATTCGGAATATCTTCAGGTGAAATAGGGATAATTTTTGGAACTTCCAATCTATTTGTTCTTCTGGTAATGCTTGTCCTGCCAAGGATTATAAGCCAAGAATTTGAACTTAGATCTATAATCTGGACAAGAATCATTTCGTCCGTTGCTCTTATTGCACTTGCGCTTATACCAATGTTATTATTTGCTTCCATACTTTATGTCATAAGGCAAGGCATGCAGATGGGGGCTGTTCCAGTGAGGCAGTCATTTGCCATGGGACTCGTCGACGAGTCCGAGAGGGCAACTACATCTGGCGCTACTTCCATGACTAGGACCGGTTTCTCTGCTGCCTCCCCTCCCGTTGCAGGCAGTCTACTTGGCATTAACGTAGTATATCCGCCATTGATAGGTGGATTTATAACCATACTTGACCCGCTAATGTATTATTATCTGTTCCATAAGAATTTTCCTGCGAAAAAAGAACATAATAAAGATTAAATTTCTAATGTGCGCATCCGAATACCGATATCTCAAATATGCATTAATTATTCAAATACTATTATCTATAACATATGATAACTGAATTACTCGACTTCAGACATAGAAAAGCAAAGGAATTTAGACATTGTTTGATGACTGAATATAGTATCGTACCTGATAGTCTCATGCTCCGGTCGGGATTTGGACCCGAGTCGGGGGATTGAGAGTCCCTAATGCTTGACCGTGCTACACCACCGGAGCTTTCAAACGTGATTAAAGATAGTCATTTATTGTTTTGCATCAGGTTATTTCTAGAAACCTGCTAGCCATATCGTAATAATAACACTATAAAAATAGGCTAGATTTAGAAATAAATGCCCTCACGCGTGGATGGGCCAAAAGACCTTGAACAGCTCCACCAGTACTGCTAGTATAACTGCAATAGCTATAACCACTACTGGGTGAATCGAAGGACCATTTATCTCCTCCTCGTCAAAGTACCGTATAAGGCCAGCCCCTGACTGGAATCCCGTATCCTTCTTGTCTGCCATTCTAAAAAGTAATTGAAATCAGTAATTTAAGACTTTCTTATTGAATTTGTTGAAATCGGATGTACTTTATCCCACAGCAATTAAAAGTCAATACAAACCCTTGCGGCACCTGCCACAACAAGCTTTCTCGATGGAATGTTAAGAGAATATGCCATCTCCTGTAATTTTGGTGCATTCTTCTTTTCAGCTGCAACAAAGACGTTGGTCCCCCCTGTCACTATATATGCTCTCCAGAATTCTTCTCTATGTCGCTTGAGTCTTTCGATAAGAGCGCGCATTTCAGGGTTTATTACATTAACGCCAACAGATTCAAGCAATGTATGATATTCATCGGTATCGTTCATCGCAAGTTCGAAAATCCCCTTTATGTCTTTTTTGGCTGCTAGTTCCTTCAGGTACATGCATTTTTTAGCTGTTGAACTAATCCTTTTTCCGTAATCAGGACTCTTCACAATATTATTATGTATGGTATCAGATGGATTACGCATTGTACTGAACATAAATGCTATTATGACAAAATTACGGAAATCCTCAGGTCCAAGCAATCTCGTAGTAACAGGGACGCCGCCAACAATCTCGGTTACTGTTAGCCCCCCGTGAAGGCTTCTCCCAACGCTTTCGGAAATAGAGCGAAAATCATTTTCAAGCGATCTTATATCTTTGAGGCAAAATATCTCTTGAGTGGCCTTTGCGAGTGCCGCAGCCCCGGCGTCTGAGCTTCCACTTATTATCCCTTTGTTTTGGGAGTATACGGAGAGACTCCCCCTTGATTGTGCGCCATCGTTGCTGTACCGGGAAAGAATATGGAATGGAGTTCGCGGATCATCGGGATCCACCCGATTACCATTTAACGTCACCGAAGGTTCCTTTGCGAAGAATAACCGAGTCCGCGTATAGATGTCATGTTCTTCGGAGGTGTAAGCAATCCCTGCTGAATTATGAAGCGGATATCTCCTAGAAGAATCAGACACCCCGCCTAGCAGGACAACACCTATAGTTGGAAAGGCCAGCGTTTCGCAACCATTTATCTGGCGCCCTTGAGTCTTCTGCAATCCGTTCCTTTCCTCTGTTTATTTTGCTTTCGGAACCTTGCTCGCTATTTTCTTCCGCTCCTTTGCGCTGTACCCTGTAAGAGCCTCAATAAGTTCGTTAAACCTCTTGACAGCGTTCTCATAGTTCTCTGAATTTTTCTCAGTTGTGGTTTCACACATGAGCATCTTGTTCTCGCCCCACAACTCAACCCTTTCGAGACCAGGTATCTTAGCGATAACATGATCCTTGGAGACAGTCCCCGATCGTGTTACTTTTCTCGTTGTCGCCAGAATGCTTTCCACGTCAATTTTTATGCCCTTCTTTACCGGATATGACCTTGTCACTCTATCCACCTCTACATCATTCTTTTTAGACTCCTTCTTCTGGAGCTTCTTAGCTATGGTTCTAAGCAGAATAATATTCATGTATTGCGAATCATGTTCCAACAGTGGCGAACTTGAAATAATTGTAACGTCATTCGTCATATCTGCAAGAACTTCACTCAGTGTTTCAAATTTCAAGTCACCATGCTTGATTGCTGTCAGCTTTACCTCGTTGTGGCCCTCATATTCTACGCCAGAGAATTCGGTGTAAAGATCATCCTTCTTGTATTTTGAAAAAGCGTCTATGATAGACTCAAAGTCCCTGACTTCTATAAGCGAGCCTCCCTGTAAGGAATGGACATGTGCGAAGTTAAGAATAGGCTCTATTCCAGGCACTTTCTTGGCCAGGCTGGTCAAATCCGAAACAGATCCAAATATCTCTTCTTTCCCAGAAGACTCGACTCCTATGAATGGAAATCCTTTATCAGGGGAAAATTCCTTGGAAAACTGGGAATAAAACTTAACAGCATTATCAAGACTTTCTTTCTTGGACTGGGAGTAGAAACCGGTATGTGTGATGACTCTTCTGGCTTCCATTCCCCTTGCGATTATCGAAGACCATCTCAGATGATTGGCTGAGCGCTCGGCCATCTCGTTTCCGTTAAGGAGATCCATATAATATGGCGCATGCAGGGATAATGTAACATCAAGTTCCTTTGCAAGATCGCCTCCTTCCTTGATTTCACTGTAATTTCTGGCCATGTTCCAGAAAAGTTCCTGGACTATGTCATTCTCGTCTATCGATGTATCGACACCAACGGATTTGTAGTTACCTTCATCATCCTGCCTCAATATATTAACAATTATTGAGTCCTGGACGTCTTTTGGTCGCAGTCCCGCGTAGTCAAGCGCGGGCCGTTCCTGCACGTTTACCCGCAAAAGCTGCACTTCTAGTGAATTTAGCCCCAGGTTGTGTACCTCCTCAACGGACTCCACAAATGTCCTGCCCTTGCTAGTCAGAGGTATCCCGGCTATCCCAAATCTAATCATGAAAATGTCGAAAGATATATTCCCGTTAATAATATAATTTTGCCACTTTTAAGCGTTTTCTCTCAAAGGGCATATTAAGAAAAATTTTATGCATAGCGTATCTGCATAAGATTCCTTCTCAACTACTTGTTATTTTACACTATTAGATGATCCTATATATGGAAAAAAAGACCTAATATTGAAGGTAAGAAGGTATAATAGAAAAGTTGACATCCCAGACGGATTGTAATGATAACAGGTAGTCAAAACACTGATTATGCACGAGGTCTAGAGGGTGTCGTTGCTGCTGAAACAAGGATAGGTTTTGTGGATGGTATTAATGGCAGACTAGTCTACAGAGGTTACAATATTGAGGAACTTGCTGAATCTTCAACCTTTGAGGAAGTTTCCTATCTCCTACTTTATGGGAAGCTTCCAACCAAATCCGAATTCACAAATTTTACATCGAAACTTAATGCAGATAATCAGATAAATGATCAGCTTTTTAAGATATTACAGGAATGCACAAAATCATCTCATCCAATGTCTGCTCTTAGGACTGCGGTTTCGTACCTTGGGGCAATGGATAAGAATAGCAATAAATTCGATCTTGCTGCACAGGAGGCTATGGGGCTAAAATTAATGGGAAAATTCCCGTCTATTGTTGCAGCAATAAACAGGGCTCAGCAAGGAAAACCAATAATCAGATCAACCGAACCCAACTACACTGCAAGGTTCCTGGAAGAAAGCTTTGGTAAAAAACCCACGGAATTCGAGACGAAGGTGTTCAGGACTGCATTGATCCTTCATGCCGATCATGGTATGAATGCATCTACATTCGCATCTATGGTTACGATCTCGACACTTTCAGATATGTATTCTGCTGTTACTTCGGCTATAGCATCTCTAAAGGGTCCGTTGCATGGCGGGGCTAATGAACAGGCACTAGATATGCTTGAAAGAATTGGAACCCCAAAGAACGCTGACAAGGTTATTGCAGAAATGCTGGAGAAAAAGGAAAAAATAATGGGATTTGGGCACAGAGTCTACAAAGTATATGATCCCAGGGCAAAGATACTCAAAGGATACGCTAAAAAACTCGCAGAAGATAAAGGTCACACAGAACTCTTTGAAACAGCGGAAGAAGTTGAGAAAGTAATGATCAACAAACTGGGCACGAAGGGAATATTCCCGAATGTTGATTTCTACTCTGGCATTGTTTATAAGTCCCTTGGATTTGATCCGACACTATTCACACCAATTTTTGCACTTTCAAGAATATCTGGATGGTTTGCGAGATCATTCGAATATCTACATGACAACAGGCTGTTCCGTCCGAGGTCAATGTACAAGGGAGAAGTTGGTCCTCTGAAATACATACCAATTGCTGATCGAAGGTAAACTTCAACTTTGAGAGTATATATTTTTGGGCACAAGCAATCATTAATCTTTTTCCAAGGTGGATGCAGCAGCCTTAGACTTAATCCGGCACAGAAAGTTGAGGTTTAAATAACGCCGGTTGATTACCCTTGCCGTGCCCCGGTAGTGTAGTGGCCTATCATACGGGCCTGTCGAGCCCGTGACTCGGGTCCAAATCCCGGCCGGGGCGTCACAATATTTCTATTGATTCATATTGACAGCGTTCTAAAGCACAAGATAGGCAATGACACAAAGTGAAAGGTTAATTAGCCTGTAAAAATTCTATTTTGGGTGGGTATATGGCTATACCAGATTTGTCATTTTTTACAGTCAGGAAAATCAGGAAGATGTTGAAGGATGGAATAGAAGTTCCACAAGTGTGCAAGGAGTTCAACATTGATCCTGCCGACTGGAGAGAAGTTTCAATGAAGTATTCATTTTTCAAGTAAGGATGCTTTATTAAAAAGAATTAGAACCATAAACGCGCGGTGCCCAAAAACTTTTACTGCTGCGCCCTGACGCTGACAGTGAATAACTTATCTTCTTCCTGTCCTGTATCGAGCCACAATATTCTGAAGGAAAAAGAACTGTCTCTGTAGGGCAAAGGATCGAAGTCCAGGTAATGAAGTCCGACATTCGTATTTATGCTGCCAGGCGTCGGGTTGGGTGTTTTGTCATTATGTATAATCAACCGAAAAGGTCTATCAAAGACGAATCGAATCGGGATGGAAGGAGAAACTTCCTTAAGCTGCCTGTTCTTTTTCCATATCTCATAGTTGAGCAACATAGATCGATCGTCAATATAGCGTCGTTTAACATCGTCAATCTGGTCAAATGGCCTGCCTTCCTTGATGGATCGGAGAAGCTTAATATATTCAGCATGCGCCCAGACCAGCGGGGTAGCCGAACCGGTTTTCTTTCCTAAGTGAAGATGCTTGTCAGGAATATCAGTCGCATCCCATACCTGTTCTGGGATCATGTGCGTTTCAGAGGCAAAGTGCTCAAGCGCACTGACGAATGGATAAGGATCATGAGCAGCCGCAAGCTCATAATGTCCTCTCTCGCCGGAAAGCAGGGGCCAACCTCTACCAACACCTGTCCCGGTAAAGCCGGAACCATCATCAGTTTGTCCATAGCCATCATGGTTATACCTGTGCCAGACTGGTCCGAATGGGGTATCTGTCTTCAGTATTCTGTCAATAACTTTTAGCGAATTCAGAATAATTGGATCATCAGGGCTCCTGATTCCATATCTGACGAGGAGTAGAAAGCCGGTGCTCACTATTGTATTGGCAGGAAAAGTACTCTGAACTCCTGGGGGAAAATTCTTCAAAGCTACTACCTTCCCCTCTAGACTCTCTTCAGGACACTCGGAATTAAAGTCTGCAGGGTTGATTCTCACGTAATGCGTCTTGACCTCGTTCAGGAGTGTACCGGAATGCGTGACTGTCCACTTTTCAAGGTTGCGTTCAAGGAAGTCCGCAAACGATGCAAAGAAGTCAGCTAGCCCTGGCTCATTATCCCGTCTGGCAAAATAAGCAGCGCATACCAGGCCGGCTATATTTGCTGCAATAGTAGAGGTCGAGAAACCAGAGTTCTCTTCCCATCTCTCCTGTTGCGTAACGGGACCGCTTGCTATCAGGAATGCCGCCGCCTTGTATACCATAGGTTTTGGGTCAAACTGCTTGAGAGCATTCATCTGTGCAAGGCGGTATGCAAGCATTATCGGGTATGCTGTCTGGTCGAGTTGAACACCAAGCCAGTAAGGTTCACCGTTGATCCAAAAATTCTGTTGAAAACTTCCATTTTCTAGCTGGTTTGCGTCGAGGTAAATAAGAGACTTGAGAGGGGTTTCCACGTCTCCGGCAGCCAGGAGCCCGGTTGCAGCATTGAAAAGGTCCCTGCTCCATACTATATGATAACCCCCGCGGTTGCTGTCATCTGACACTTCTCCCCAGGGCACTGAAAGGGATGCTGTAATTGCACCATAGTTCGTCTTGTCCTCATGCGACATGATAATCCCATAAGAGGATCTGTAGAGGGAGCCGTTATCCCTTGAATACGGAGAAAGATCGAGAAGTTTACCAATTTTCTTTTCCCATGCTTCTATAAATTTTTCCTGCTGCTTCTCAAATGGTACAGAAAAAGCTTGGTTTAAGCTGGAAAGAGCGCTAACTTCACTGTTTCCAAACGATAATGCTACTATGAATCCCATCTCGTCATCATAGTCAAGCTTAGCAGTAAGGGAAACGGTTCCGCTTGATGCATTATCATATTCCCTGGAAAGATGCATATTTGAAAGGAGATCACTGTGCCCATCGCTGTCTCCGACGTAACCAGCAGTTGCCTGTGAAAAACCTTTACTGCTCCGCATTGCGAGGAAAGTGGAGTTTTTTTCCGCCAGGAGTACCGTGTATCCATTACGCCTCTGAACATATGCATGGTTACCGCTGCCCCCCCCATCTATATGCGGGTAAAGTGTAAGATAAAACGCAATTTTATCATCCCAGTTCTTTCCCTTCACGATCCTGAACCTTATGAGCAAGGTAGGTGAATAATGGTCGGTTATGATCTCTTTTATTAGAGTGAACCTTTCATTATTCTCGTTGCAAGTCACCCTGTATCCCATGCTCATGTTGCCGAGAGTTTCTATTCTTGGCTGCATACCGTGAATCTCGTCATGGCAGAACGAGGTCCCGTCCGTGTAAGTGAGCAATAGCTGTCTTATCTGCGGTTTGTCCACATATGGGTAATAAACTTCAGTGATAATCCCGTTCCACAGCGTGAACCAGATCTTTGATGCTGGAGTGTAGGCTGTGCCAACTCCGTCTTTGTCTCCCCTGGCCCACCTAGGTTCAATACCTGGTGACCCCGGTGCTTCAGTTCGTAACTTTAGCACGATATCGGCATATGATACGACTACTTAACACGATCTTACTCTGCTGGAAGGCGAGTTGATGGATTCCCGTAATGCTATATATCACAAGAGGATATGACTTGCATGACTGATGAAAAGCCAACTCTAGCAAACAGAATTCTGCATCTCCCGATTCTGATCCTCGCCGGACTGGCAATTTTCTTAATATTCCTGATTGTAGCTGTTGCAGATGGCATCGTGGCTGCAGCCTACGAGTTCGGTAACGCATTCCGTGCATTCTTCGGTCATTATTTTGAGATCCCAGTTATTGCGCTTGCATTGATAATCCTAGGAATAGTCCTGCATTTCAGAAAAGGAAAGAATGAATCGAAAAAAAGTTCAGGCACTTCTGAACCCGCAATGTCAGAAAAACCACCCGAAACACCTGTTGCTCCTGCACAGGAAGAACCAAGAAGCGATGAGGTAAAAGAAGAATCCAACTCTGACGAATCAAAAAAAGAATAGTTTATTTTACAGGCTCACCGCAGTTAGGGCAGAATTTCATGCCGGGTTTCAGGGGCTCTCCACAGCTCGGGCAAGTCTTTGTCGGCACGGTAGATGGAGGATTAGAACGCTGCACCTGTATCGAAGTTGAAGAAGAATCTCCCTCGATTATATCATCCTTTTTCTGGTTCGACGGTGGCTTTGAAGTATTTTTTGGGTTTCCATAATATGCCACACCGACATTGGTAGTACCGGCTTTGGCCCTTGCCATTTCTACATTTTTGCGGTATAGTTCTTCCTGTTCTCTATGCTGCCGCTCTTCTTCCTGCTTCTTGGCGTCGGAAATCCATTTCCTGATCTCGTTCTCCCACTTTGTTGGATCAGTCAATCTGAATTTAGCTTTCCCGGTATCATCATCATGCTTGTATTCTACAGTCAATACTTTCTTTGTAAATACCTTGATTTTAGGAACTGCGCTAGAAACATTGGTTATCTCGTAAAGATATATATCGAGAAGGGCCTGAGGAGGTGAAGCATGTATTAAACCTCTCTTTCCCTTCTTTTCAAATATTAAGCGCTTATCTGAAAGGTACAATCTCCCATCATATGTCTCTGTTTCAGCATGCTCAATTGCGGCTTCTTCCTGTAATATCTCATGTTCATTGACTTGATAGACTGGCATCGGATAGCCAATTTAGCGAATATCATAAACCTTTTCATTTAAAAAATTCATTTTTACACGTAAAGAGGAATAGTTGTTGTAAATTCAAAAATTTCGGAAGTTTGGGGTTTAAATCTCTTAGAGGGATCAATAAAGAGTCCAAGAAGAAATGAAGCCTAAAGTTTGGCATTTTGTATCTCAAGACCTTATTTAGGCAAAGTTTTGTAGGTTAAAACTAATTCTGGTCGACGATTTAAAGCACACAAAAAGCTGAATAAATGATATATAGTGCACCGGAATTCAGTAAGCATACGATGAGAACATACCTTGACGTGACCTTTTCCAGTGAGGGTGCAAAACCCAGTGAGATAATAAATAGACTCAGGTCTCTTGGTTTCAAGCCAGTCATAGGTGAACATGACATGGTTTATGAATGGGGCAACAACGCTTCGGCCGAAGACTCTATCTGGTTTGCCGACAAGATCCAGGCTACCCTGGAAGGTTTTAACATTCTCTTTCATATAGAAACCGTTGATGAGTGAATCGGTCGGGACTTGATTAAAGTTTTGAGCAAATACGAAAGTGACATATATAGCAATCTGAGCAGCTTTAAAGATTTCCTGCCCCCAGGAATCCCCTTTGTTGTATTATGTTGGACTACACATTGTAGAACGAAAATGTGAAATATTCGTACTACATTATGTAATATGAAAAGGTATACCACAGTTTCTGCCAAGATCTCAGAAGAAGAGAGAGAGGAATTAAAGAAACTTGGATTGAACCCAACAGCAATCATCAGAAAGGCCGTGCAGGAGGAAATTAGGAAAGCTAGAACTAGGGATTTAATTGAGAAAATGAAAAGAGTAGCACCCATAATCTCGAAATTAAAGTTAGATGAAATAGTATCAGACATCAGGGAAGACAGGGAAAGATGAATCTACTGGATGCTTCTGCAATTTTTAACCTTTTTCAGGACCGTAAGTACAATGCACTCGTTACAGGGGCAACAATTCCACTTGCCAAGTACGAGATAGGCAACGTTCTGTGGAAGAATCACAAAATCAGAAATAGAATTTCGAAGAAAGAGGCAATGGAATCTGGCACTGTTCTATTTGAATTGATTGAATCAATGGAACGGATCGTGCCATCACCAGCTTCTACGCTGAGCTTGTCATTAGAAGAGGGCCTGACGTTCTATGATTCATCTTATCTCATATCTGCCATTGAATCGGGTTACGAGCTTGTAACTGATGACGTGAAACTGCATGAAATTGCAAGTTCGAAGGTACCGACGCGGAAAAGCTCAGATCTGTGATGGGGTCGTTATCACGCATTATTCTTGCGAGATAATTATGCAAGATGGGCAATTATGGACCGGTCGGTATTCAATACGGAATTCTTTTGATTGAACCGCAGTGTCCGCACTTTATCGTAAGCACTCTGTTTGAAAGTCTTATCTGTGTATCCGCACCATACAGGGTCTTGCAACTCTTACAGTAGCTCCTCTTTTTCTCCCTCTCAATCGTGATATCCATTCTTGCAGCAATTTTTTCTGCGATGTATAAATAACGTTTTGAACGATTTTCATTCGCATTTCTGGTTTCGCTTGCCATCGTGAAGAGGCTGTCTATTGCATCAATTGCGAGATCGTACTTGTGGGAGTCCTTTTTCACGATTCTAAATGCAATCTTTGTCAATATACTTTTTTGGATCACACATTTTCCTATTTGCATGTAAGCACCCTCAGAAGGTGAACACCTGAAGAAGGTGATAAAATATTTACCGCATTCCTATGCAGGCTATGATGAGAAAATACCTGGCACTTGATGGTGGTGCTACTAAAACATTCACTGCCGTCTATAACGAAAATGCAGAAATACTTGGAATAGGGGTCGCAGGCCCTTCTAATTACAGAAATATAGGAGAGGAAAATGCGATATCAAATATCAATGATTCTGTAAGAAAGGCACTTCACTCATCGGGTACCAACGGATCAGAACTCGACTCCTCGACATTTGCAATAGCTGGAGTCAAGGACTCAAACAGGTCAACCGAAATAATAAAATCCATTGTGGAAAGAACAAAAGTTTCACCGGGGTTCCAGCTTTTTAATGACGGCGAAGCAGGTTATTATTCCCGTTTTCTGGACCAGGATGGGTTAATTGTTGCACCTGGCACTGGTATGATTTCCTATTGCAAGTATAGGGGAAGATTCGAGAGAGCAAGCGGATGGGGGTGGTTAATTGGCGATGAGGGGGGCGCTTTCTATATCGGAAAGAACGCAATTTCTGCATTTGCCAAGATTTCTGATCACAGGATGCCATTCGACAAGAAGCTACATGAGGAGATAATGAAACTTTTTGGTGTGACGCATGAGAGAGATATTGTGAATCAGGTGTATAAGGAAACCATTGATATCAGGTTTATAGCATCTATTGCCGCCACAGTATCGAGGCTAGCAGATGGCGGCAGCGAGACATGCAGGCAGATACTCAAGCAAGCCGCAAGCGAAGCTGCCCTATGTGCGATTGGATTGCATGAAAGCCTTCAGGTTACCGACCATATGGAGATAAGTGGATATGGCGGAGTTTTCAGGTCTGGTGCGATTTACTGGAACACACTTAAGGATGTTGTAAGAGAACATATTGATAATGTTGATTTTATAAACCCTATATACGGTTATCATGCAGTAACAGGGTCAATACTTATGAAACTAAAGGCCGAAGGATTTGATTACGGGAAGAAGGATATAAATTTTATAATCAAGAATATCGATCAGTTGGTGAACAAACTCGACAGTGCCGATAGGAAGAAATATCTTTTCATGTGATTTTTTCTTTGATAAGCGCATCTTTCTCTTACGATGCATAGCATATGCATCCATCAGCATTAGCTTATTGTCATTTTGATGGTGAAGGATGCCCTGTATGCAGAACCTGGCATTATTATCGCCAGCCCAATCTCATTGTTAAAAGCATTAGGCGGCGAACTCATTGGCTCTATAGCAACGGAAATACCCTCTGAATAAATTCCGTTATAAATGACAAGATAATTGAGGTTTTTCCTGTTAATAAATATCTTCCTCCCTTCTGTCGCAAATATTAGTGGTCCTGTTTGCAAGAAAGTGTTATCCAAGTTTGGTGAACTGGCGGACTCGAGCAGGAATGGGTCAACCACAATCGAGGTTCCATCAGGGAAGAATTTATCCTTATAATCCAGTAATGCACCGGGAAGATGACTGCTGAGTGACCAGTAATCACTGAACGTGAAATACGGATGAAAGCCGATCTGGAAAGGAGCGGGTGAATTTGAGCGGTTCTTGGCGACAACAGAGCATTTGAACACGTCTTTCGTTACGGTGTAACTAACTTCCAGCCTGATTGTCCAGGGATATCCTGGTCCTGTCAAATCCGTCTTGACTCTGCATGATGAATCCTCAACTTCAGCCGGTGAGAAAGTGGCGTCCTTGGCAAATCCGTGGATCGCATTTCCTTCAGAATTGACAGGCAAAACAAATTCTCTACCCATAAAAGAATAGATTCCAGAACGTATCCTATTTGCAAAGGGAGCCAAGATCGCCATTCCTCCATGTGTCCTGTATCCGTCGGTCGAAGGTTTTATGATCCTCTCATTTTCCAATACGAGTTCCTGTATGCCACCACCAGCCAAATCAACCGTTGCATACGAGTTCTCATTTACTAATTTGATCATCCGGTTATTGCTTCCTCATGCCTGAAAGAGTAGAAAGGTAAAAAAGAATGGCGATTGTTAATAAGATTAATATGCATCATATCGATCTTATTGTAGATGACCCGGGTGCTGATTGCTAGCGACATACATGCTAATGTCGAAGCTGCAAAAGAGATGTTCAAGGTCGTCTCCTATGACTTTGGCATTTATCTGGGCGACATCGTTGATTATGGACCAAAACCTTCTGAGGCAATCCAGCTTGTCAGGGATAAGTTTGATGAAGTTATACAGGGAAATCATGACTACGCGGCATCTCATGGTTCAGATGACATGTGCTCACCCGAAAATAAGGAAGTCTCTGCTTTCACCAGGGAAAATATAACAAGAAAGCTGCTATCAAAAGAAGAGTTGCAGTATCTTGGCAGCCTGAAAAGGAGCTTGATCTCCGACATTGATGGAATGAGGCTGGCATGCTTTCATGGCAAACCTGACGATCCACTTTTCGGTTACTTGTACCCCTGGGCGATATCGCAGGAGAACTTCAAGAATGCCGAGGGAAGGCTTCCTGTCTACGATTATATTGTTGTTGGGCACACTCATTACCAGTTTCTCACTCAGTACGATGGCATGGCAGTCATGAATCCAGGGTCTGCAGGTCAACCCCGTGATTTTTCGCACAACCCATCCTATATACTCCTGGACACAAAAAACCAGACTGTGGAGATGAAGCGTTTTAAATTTGACAGGTTCAATCTTGCACGCGAGCTCAAGGACCTGATTCCCGAAAGACGCTTGCTGGAGAAAGATTTCAAGCTCTTTCACTTATTGTAATCTACTTTCGTGAGGAAATATTCTGCTGTTTTTGAATAACTTATCTTGTACCACGCTTTCTGATAATCTTGAACAGATCCGATAATGTAAGAACGCAGAAGAAAAGGCCAATAAGGAGTGCCATGAACAAGAAAACCTCTATGTATATGAAATCGGGTATAACATCTATCGGCAGAATACCGTTCGAGAAATATACTACCATGAGGAATATTCCGTCGAGGATAGTGAACATAAAGAGACGGTTTACCTGGGAAAAAATAGGCTGCTGCAGACTATCGGCAGAAAAATATGGTATAAGCGTTATTATGATTGCATATGCCGCAAGTAGGAGCCCAATGAGCGTGCTGTACATTACGATAAGGGACCCATTGGAAAAGAAAGTTGAAAAATTATTGACATAGTCAACGCCGTTATATATTCGTATGATTCTATTAGAAAGCAGAACTGTGAGTATGAAAGAAAATATTAAGGCATACTTGGCTTTGTAAAGGCCTTCCAGATCCTTCTTCAGCTTTATCTGTGCCATCTGTGGGGGGAATACCTGTATTGGTATAAAACTAATCCAATCAACGCTTTTCAGAAAGACTGCCGAAAAGATAAGATACATAAGGCTTGCAAATTATTTATATTCCTCTTGCATGATGATACCATTCGACATTTCAGACCAGTACGTGACGATGTGATAGATGGATGAACATACGAAGAATAGTCTTGGACGTAGCAAAGGGATTGAACAAGCCGACTCTTGTTGAAGTTGCAGATGCGATCGGAAAAGTGAAGGGTGTAGAGGCAGTCAACCTTTCAGTTAACGAAATGGACATGGAAACCATGGGTATCATTATTACAGTAGAAGGAGATGGCATAGATTCAGCATTGCTTATAACAACCATTGAGGATATAGGTTGTGCCGTGCATTCTATTGACGAAATTGCGGCAGGGAAGAGGCTTATTAATTCGGTGATCAGGGAAGCTAGTTGAGATTTTCATATATTTTCCCGGTTTCTCTGGGATTTACTGATGGCATCATTACAGCACTGATGATATCGTCATATCTTATCCTTAACGATTTGCATATGTCCATCACATTGGCATTCAGGATTTCAACCGGCTCTGCAGCTGTCGGAACTTTCAGTTACTTTATAGCGTCATTTGCCAGCAACAGGGCAGAGTTGACAAGGATATCAAAGCACTTGAACCCTTCAAGGCCAGCAGGAAAGATATCAGGAACCCTCCTGAATGAGGTTTACCTGGATTCTCTTACCGGTACAACTATTTCGGGTGCTTGCAGTTTCCTGGGATCAATGATACCGCTCGGCGCTTACTCCGTCTCTTCTTCCAGCATCATTGTCCTTATAGTTACAGAGGTTTCGCTCTCTATACTTGGATACAGCCTCTCCCGGTCACTGAAAGGGCGCTCAGTTCCATGGATCGCTGGAATGTTTACCTTTGGAATTGTTGTCATTCTTATTGGACTCTTTGTCCGAATAATAGTTTGAATCAAAAATACCGGAAGGTCGACTGATCTATACGATCTATAAATCTTCCAGCTTCCTCTTCTGAGACGTTTCCATCAAAATCGTAAAAATCCCATCTTATTGTTACCTTGACGGGAGCTTTTCCCGGTCGCATTCCGGCCAAAAGTACCAGGCAGGTGATGCGATCCACGCTATCGACAGGAGGGAATTCCGCGATATCTGGAGATTCAGACATATCCTTGCCAAGAATCCTGTAAGAAGTATATTCAATTCCGTACCCGGATATCTCTATCTGCCTCATCTTCTTCCTGGCAAAGAGCATTGCAAGATATGTAAGAACATCTGCAAAGTCCCCTGTTATTCGCATGGGGCGACATGCATGCATATAATTTAAAGGTACATTTAATTACGAAGGACAAATTGAATAATTTAATACCTAAGTGAAATAACGGCTTAATGAAAACGACTACTTTCACGGTCAAGAGCACAATTCTTGTCGGGAATGCCCTTGGAGACAGGGCAGAGAGGGAAGTAATTGCTTTTACTCCTGATAACCCCAAAAACGACGCTCCTTTGCTCATTGGACTACCGTCATTTGGAAACGATCCAGACTCATTTATAGCATCTTCCCCGCTAACGGACAGCTTCCCAACAATTCTTAACCGTCTCTACGGCAAGGATCTTTTGCGTGGAAGCACCGTTGCAATCGTGGATAGCCGGACAAAGCTCGGAGGGAATTATTTCCTCAACTCGACTGCAACCGGGCAATACGAAAATTTTATTGTCAAGGAGCTTGTCCCTGAGCTGAAGAAAAAATTTGCAAGCTCAAGGATTGGCCTCTTCGGTAAGGGATCGGGGGGCTTCGGCGCTTATACTCTTGCTGTGCATAACTCCGGAACTTTTAATGGATTTGCAGCACATTCCGCGGACGCTGGTTTCGAAAATGTATTCATACCTGACTTCTCTGATGCAATGGAGGAGTTCAGGAGCGCAAATAGCCCGTACCGATGGCTGGAAAAATACTGGCAAAGCCTCAACAGGATAGCATCTAGAAAGATCAAGGTCCTCAGAACACTCTGTGCATCAGCATTTCTTTCACCTGACGTTAATTCCGGCGAGATGGGCGTAATGCTCCCTTTTGACTACGAGAATGGAGACTTCAGGCCTGAAGTCTGGGTTAACTGGCAGAAAAATGACCCAGCTAAAAACGTGAAGAACTTTACCAGGCAGCTTGAATCCATGAATGCTATCTTTATAGATGCAGGAACCATGGACGAATTCTCAGCTATCTGGGGTGCAAGGGCAATAGACAACCAGTTGAAGAACTCAAAGATAAACCATACTTACGAGGAGTTTGAGGACGGTCACTTTGGCATCAACTACCGGTTTGAGAAGTCTTTGCCAGTACTTGCTCAGTCACTGGCATGAGTGAACCTGTTTCCACCATCGAGGGGAATTACAACACCATTAATCCATTCCCCAGCCGGGCTGCAAAGAAAAGCTACAACCTCTGCAATGTCTTCGGGCGGAGTGAGAAGCCTGCCCAACTTTCGTGTCGATCTCCAGTCCCTGCCCGGCATGAAAACGTTCTCTATCGAGGAAGGCGCTACTGCATTGACCCTTATATTTCTCTCCAGCAACTGGGCTGCTGCAATTTCCACAAGCTTGTTAAGTGAACTCTTTCCGAGGAGATAGGACACAGCAGCCCAGCTGCTCGTATAGATGCTCTGTATGCTGCTTATGAAGACAGCCGACGCGTTATCTTTTGCATAATTCTCAAAATTCTTCAGAATATTCAAAGGGATCTCCAGGTGGCTCTCAAGCATTTCACCAAAATGAACCGGTTTTCTAATGCTATCTACTGCATATCCTCCCACAGTGACTATGAGATTATCGATCTTCCCTGCAATCTCTTCAGCTTTCCTGAACATATCAGCTACGCCGAAATCAGTGCCTGGATCTGCAATGAGATAGTTCACCCTCCCAAAAGCTGAGAGTTGTTCTTCCAGCTTCTTCCCTTTCTCATGGTTCCTGGTTGTAACGATCACTGACTCGCCGCGTTTTAGAAGACTGTACGCGATATTTGTGCCAAGATTGCCGGCACCCACTATAAGTGTTTGCATAAATCATGAAAGTATAATCTGTATAAAAGGGATTCTTAATTTCAACAATGCTTTAACCAATTTTTCTGCACTCAAGCAGCATGAAACCGGACCAAATTTCGATAACAAGAAAAATAGAAAGTGCCTTTATTACGTGCGCGGTATTTACCCGTTTTATGTATAGTTACCGGAAAGCTCTTAACAATGACACCCGGGATCTCAACGCAACCATGCCAGAACAAGAATTCAACCGAACACTTGCTTCAGCTTTGGATAAAGGAGCCGGGCATGCTCTCATCGTAGGGAAAACTGGTACTGGAAAGTCAAATATGCTTTCACTGATAATAAGATATCTGGAGAATAGACCTGGAAATATAATAGTCCTTGATCCGCATGCCCAGGTCTCTGATCACGCAATTCTTACAAACAACGAAAAAGAACTTGTATTCCTCACAGGTCATGATTATCCAGGATCTGAATCGCTGTATACGGGCATCAATGTACTTAGCACATCAGGAAATGCGAGCGCCTCTGTTACTGTAACGGGGTGGTTAAGAGACACAATCTCCACCGAAGATATCATTTCACATGGCACATGGGGACCAAGGCTGGAGGTTATCCTTGGACCATTGCTCATGGAGTGCATGCGCATTATCCCCGGCATTACCCTTAAACAATTTCAGTCCCTGCTTCTGGATCGTAAATCCATGTCAAGAATTCTCGACAAATCCTCAAATATGGATCTGAAAGCGTTTATCGGGACGCAAATGAAGGATACGAGAACATGGCTGGACATGATATCAAGCACGATAAACAAGCTGATGCCAATGCTGGAAAACGATGAACTTATGAGGATAACCTCACATCCTGACAACCATAAACTGGAAATCGACAGCATAATCGGAAGAAATAATTCCTTAATCATCGTGGATCCATCTGCATCGGGCATAGGATCAGCGGGGTACAGGATCGCTTCAGTTCTTGTATTATCTAAAATATGGAATGCGCTTGTGAGATTCGGCCCAACGGAAAAGAGGACATATATTGTTATTGACGAGGCTCATTACTTTTCAGAGAAGCTGATTGAAACGCTCCTGTCGGAAGGTAGGAAATATGGTATCGTTTTGATCCTCTCCTATCAGTTCCTGTCACAGCTCACGAAAAGAGGTATCGCGTCTTTGCTTGGCAACATCAGAAGCATGTTTGTTTTTGCTTGCTCGAACGAAGATGCTGTTCTGTTAGCCAGGAATATTAGCGACGATAAACGTGTAAAGATGTTGGCAGATATTCTATCAGGCCAGAATGGCTATTCAGCAACCTTATTCTCGACTTCATCTGGCAGGACGATAGGACCAAAGACAATAATTCCTCCTAAAACAGATGCATCGATAATTGATGAGGAACTTTTGGCCAGGAAAGTTGAGTCGATCTTGAAGAACGGTTCTGCAATTACTGAAACCAAGATCAGCGCAGAAAATACTATTTCCAAGCATGAAGAAATGGTAATGGTATTGAAGGATGTCATGAGTTCTAAAGGCTTCACATGTTTAACGGGAGAATCAAGAGGTTCTGTTATTCCTGATATGATCGCAGAATCTGGTCTCAGGAGAATATATTTTGAAGTTGAAATATCGGATCTAGAAAATACCTTCAGGATTGCAAAAAAACTAATGGATTATGAGAAGGAGCAGCTAGTCTTTGTTACCAGGGAACAAGATGTTGAGAACCTGATAAGACTGCTTGGCAGGATCTATAATATGACTGTTCAAGGTAATATTTATGAGCGTGCTGGAAAACGAATTCTAAAGAAAGACGTTCTTTCTTCCATATTTTATGTTTATATTATGTGCATAAAGAAAGATGAGGCTCTGATGCACAACGGAACCGATCTTGTTAGGTTTACCCAAAACCAGCTGAATCTTGATCCATTCTTTATCCGCCGAGCAAAGAGCTTATCCTATCCAGAACTGAGGATATCGATCCTAAGAGCATTGGCCGAAGGCAGAATTAGTGATCCTGCTTCGCTTGTTGCTTCTGGTGGAAGAGGCTTTGATACTGCAGAATTGACCAGATTCTCGCAATCAATTGCAAAGGATGGACGGAAAAACGTTGATATTAATGCAATCCTTGGTATATAGGTTTCGCAGTTAATTTAGACTGTCCGAAGGAATAACAGGCTTGATATCGTCTCCGTAGTTTGAAACAAAGAATATTCGTTTTTCAGACCTTTTCTATTGCAAATGACAGAAAATCTTTAATAGTGGCTATTTAATAATAGCATGATAAAAATGCAGGAATATGGAAAAGAAGATTTTTACAAGACTGCATATGGATTTGTAAAGAGGCACAGCGCAACCAACAACGCTTTTATAGACAGATTTGCAAAGGGAGATATATCTGAGTCAGAATTCCTGAGATTTTCGACTGAATTCTTCCATTTTACAAGGGAGTGGGTTGCAATCCTCTCCACGCTGTTGGTCAATACGCCAGACGAGTCTGATGCTGCCAACCTCACTACTATTCTTGTGTCGGAGCTTGGAGATAATGATCCGAAGAAGAGGCACGAACTGCTTTACAGGAAATACCTGCGCAGTATTGGGTTAAGGCCGGAGGATCTCGTCAAGAAGGAACAGTTGAAGACAACTAAAGCCTGGCTAGATGGAATGAGAAACTACTTTGCCGGAGATCATTTTGAGGCCCTGGGTGCAGAATTCGGTCTTGAAAACATGGCTATTCCTATGTGGGACAAGATACTTGCTGGATTCAACGTATATTTTAAGAAGAACCCAAAATATGCAAAGGCAGACATAGAATACTTCACTTTTCACAGGGAACTTGAAATTCATCATGAGGAAGCTATGGAAGATGTACTTGGCACCCATAAGAATGATATGGAAGTGAGAGAAAGATTCATGACCGGCATTGATGGGATTCTAAAGCTTGAGACTGATT
The DNA here is from genome assembly GCA_021800105.1 of Thermoplasmata archaeon. Taxonomy (GTDB): domain Archaea; phylum Thermoplasmatota; class Thermoplasmata; order Thermoplasmatales; family Thermoplasmataceae; genus UBA582. The sequence continues at coordinate 7,449 of JAJYZI010000013.1, read as the reverse complement.
TCTGGCTAGGCCTTGCAGATAAAAAATAGATCTAAAGAAGCACAACCTTGCTTCCGTTGTAAATACTTTTTTCCCCAAAATGTTTATAACCATAAAATTCTATTTATTCCGGCTTTGACGGCTTCATCACAATAGTCATGCATTCTTTGCGGAAAACTAATAAAAGGATTAATGCTAAGGGATGTGATGAACGATAACTCATACGCGAAGGTTGAAGCAAGTTCCGCGGACGTTTCTTATTGTGATAGGATCCAGGAAATTATTGTAACCACATCAGAAGGGAGAAAGGAGAGAATAGAACGGGGAATAGCTTATGGATTGTGTGTTGAGGCTATCCGTTCCGGAGTACTTTTGAAGGATCTGATAAAAGAGAGGATAGAGCCTGAAACAGTTGAAATAGATATAAGAAGATGGTACTGAGAAGAGGCCGTTCATTTCAATCTTGACGTTAAAATTATAATAAGCTCTGAGAAAAAATAGTAAAGGACTAAAATAGTTTTAAATACAATTATTGTTTTATTCTTTATCATAAATGGAAGATTAACCACAGTCATGGCAATGATTGTTGTATTGATAATGACCGGAACAGGATTACTTGTATTATTTGATACAAGCATTCCAGTTAACAGCACATGGGCACCCCCCACGGAACAGACTAGCACGCTATTGTCTGAAGGTGCGGTGGGCGGACCTGTAACTGCAGTGGCACTGGCTGACGATTCCGCAGGTAATATTTTCGTTCTGTGGAGCAACGGTCAGGTGTACGAGCATGTAAACCTTGCCGGTTCAAATTGGGTATACTTAGGTAATTCCTCCTCAATTGGAAGCTATGATAACCATAGTGCAACACTTGGAAACCCAGCTGGCATAAGAGCGTCGCTAAATTGGCAGGCACCAGATGGGGCATCAACCGGGCTTGTCATGGTACTTTTTTCAAATGGGTATACTTCAATGCTAGAATATGGCGTGAATCCACATGTATGGCAGCTATCCAAATTGCCTAACGGTACTGACTATACAGCACTTTCAAACAACATAAACTCATATACATATTCCGGAGCTGGAAGCCAGGTTTTCTACGCAACAGAAGCAAATGGAATAACTTATGCGTACTCTGACTCCTCCTATTCCTGGATTGAAACCATAAACACAACGGTGTCACACAATATAGTGACTACTTCTACCTGGCTATGTAGTAGTGGTGGTGCTCTAGGTGATCTCAGGTACTTTGCAATAAGTCACAGTGGATACACGTATTTCTCCTTACTTTCAAAAAATTACACTGCGACCACCAACTGGACACTTGAGACACAAATACCCTCGACAACGCATGATTTTGTTGGAATGAGTACAGCACCCAATCTCGACTCAAAATATTATTACTATGCAATACAGGCTGGGGCAAACTCATCGATTTATGCATCTGGGGCGCTTAATGGCACAGGAATATCATTCTCCCCAATCGGTCAGACTAACACAACAATAACACAGGTAGCAATTCAGAACAATGTGTTTGGCGTTCATCTTCGGTCAAGCGATATTATTCTTGAAAGTAACGGAAACATGGTACAATCCAACGACCTAGGTACTTATTTTCATACCTATTATTCTGCACCAGCTACACCCTCACCAGTTAAGCAGATCAATGCCATGCCCTGGATATGCCAGTTCTGTACAAGTGGCGTTAACAAGGCCATGGCCCAGCTTAAAGCAACATATCAGGACTACACATTAGTCTCTTATGAATTCTTCCAGCTACAATCGGATGGAACTATAACTGCAGACCTTGATGGTGCTTACAATACAGCCGGTAATACAAACAATCTGACACCAGCTATACAGGAGCTAGGATTAGGTGCAGTTCCGATGATCATAAGTGCCAGTGCAGGAGACATATATAATTTCACATCGAATCCCGCCGCGGTCTCGACTGCGATAACGCAGTTGACAAATCTTGCGCTTATCAATAACTACGCCGGATACGATATAGACTGGGAACCTTCATCTGCAAACACATCTACAGCTGCTTACTATACAGACTTCCTTAACGAATTCTCATTGCACCTGGACAAGTTTGGAAAAAGTCTATTTGTTGAGGTGGCAAACTGGGACCCAACTTTCTGGAATTATGCAAACATCGGGAATACAAACATTACATCTGTGGATGTCATGGATTATTCTGGCCTATACTCTGGAAGTGGAAGCTTCCTGGCAGACCTTCAGCAGGCTGTATCACAAATCCCTGCGGGAAAACTCTCAATAGCATTGGAAAACCAGAACCCTAATACGAATGCCAATTTCACGTCTTTGCAATTAGAGCAGAGGTTTGCTGCTCTTGAGCAGTATGGCATAAAGTTCCTAGGCCTCTGGGTACTTCCAATAGCAAATTCGCTGGCTTCACAGATCCAGGGCTTTGTATCCAGCTATACTGGAACAACGTACAAGGATACATTTGCGCCGGGCAGTGCTGGACTTATGGTAACAGACAATGGCTCGGGTAACTTGACATTCTCATATCATTCTGGTGCCTACTTATGTGGAGCAGCATATGCTACGACTAATTACGCAGCAGGAACATCAATAAGTGCAGTCAAATATACATTCACGGGAACTCATAATGTAAGACTATATGAGCAGGCCTCAACAGGATGGAAATATGTTGCAAACCTGTCAACAGGTACCCATACGTTGACGCTTCCAAGCGGAACCCAGAATGTAGAGTTTGCATTTGGTAACTTTACCGGTACGGTTGCTTCAGCTAATTATACCTCGTACGTGAATTATACTTTAGTAAGCGCAAAGATTGTAGACTATTCATGGATTGAAGTATATTACGGGTCTAAGTTCCCTCTGGAAGTGAACGGGGCAACAGTTTCCTCCAGGGATGTCACATCTTATGGAGTATGGAGCTCAGCACTGGTACCAGTCACACCTGGAGCCTACAACGTCACAGTTGAGTATTTTGGATATACCGGATACTTTGACAGCGTCACAACAACAGCGGGATATGTATCTTTGGTTTACAGTGAGCTTGAAGCAAAGCCGGGTGCAATACATGGATACATATCTCCCAGCACAGCAACAGTAACGGTCAATGGGCTTCCTATGACTCTCACCAACGGGCAGTTTACGTATTCAGTTGTTCCTGGATCTTACACAGTTTCTGTATCACAACAGTTTTACACGACAGTGACAGAAACAGTATATGTGAGCCCTTGCCTTACTTCAACTGTGTACGTAAATCTTACATACTCCGCCCTTGCTCCAGTTGTTCAATACGCTCCACTGAACATCAACAACACGAGCTATAGCATTGCCTGGTCTGCGCTTTATGGAACGGATTTTGTGAACTATTCCATATATGTCTCCATGACCAGTGGTTCACTGGGCAATTTTGTAGCAAGCATAACATCCGTATCAGATACAACTTACAACTTGACTGGCCTTTCTGCTGCCACAACTTACTATGTAACTATCGTTACGTATGCTGAGGGCCAACATGCTAGCTCTAACGTTGTGTCATTCACTACACCTGCACACACTACACCCCCAGCAATAAGTTCTATGGACTTGGTGTACATAGTAATAGGAGTTATAGTAGCAGTTGTAGTAATTGGTGTTGTTGTGGTTGCGCTGAGACCGAAGAAACCTACTAAGCTGACCAGTTAAACCCAAGCTCTTTATTTTTTATTTATCTCTTTTTTATAGTTCATTCTATCTTACTTTTTCTTGTTTTTACATGTGAAAATTTATCAAAAGAGAAGCCTTCATGAAAGGATGACATCTACAAGAAAGGCTGCGACTATGAAAAAAAAGGCATCAAACGATAGTGAAGATGAACTGGGTTTTTCAGTCTTGAATATGGACTTGAAAACTGATCCGCTAAAGGATTTTTACGCCTATGCAAACGGATCATGGCTGAGTAAACACAAGGTTCCAGATGATAAAGTAGCGTTCGGGTCATTCAATCAACTCTATGAAAAAAACCAGGCTGCGCTCAAGGAAATACTTGAGAATTGTGCCAAGAAAATCAAACAAACTCAAACTGAGGCACTTTGCGGGGACTTTTACACTTCTTTCATGGATACAAAAACCATAGAGAAGGAAAAAATTTCACCAGTGGAGCCATATCTCGAAATCGCAAAAGAGATAAAAAATACAAAGGACCTGGTAGCGGCAGTCGCTAAATTGGACAAGATCGGGATTCAGACGTTTTTGGGTGGTTCAAACAGTTTTCTACCCAGAAAGTCAATGCCAGACAGAAAGAACAGTTCAGTGTACGCATTTTATATGAATCAGGGTGGCCTCTCTTTACCCGATCGAAACTATTACCTCGATAAGAAGTTTGAGAAGGTTCTTGGGGAATACTCGAAGCATGTTGAGAGTATGTTCAAGCGCTTCGGCAAAAATAAAAAAGAAGCTGCAGGAGCGAGAGATGCGGTGCTCTCCATCGAGAAGGAGCTTGCCTCTTCAAGCAGATCCAGGGCAGACCTTCGTGACCAGGAAAAGAACTATAACAAGATTCCGGTAAAAGACCTTGTCAAGAAACATAAGAACTTCGATTTCCAGCTTTACCTAAAAACGCTAAAAGTGCCGCTGGTTGACTACGTTATAGTGGGCCAACCAGAATTTTTGCAGAGGCTTGACAGGATGCTGAAGGAGGAGAAATTGGCAAACTTGTCCTACTATCTGCAATGGAAAGTGATGAATTATTTTGCACCATACCTTCATGACGAAATCGCTGGTGAGAATTTTAGGTTCTTCCGAAAAACATTGGTGGGACAGGCGGAGCAGGAACCTCGGTGGAAGAGAGCCGTTACATTGATTGACAGCACAATCGGCGAAGCGCTTGGATCCCTTTACGTTCAAGAGCATTTTTCTGATGAAACAAGGAAGCGCATGGAAATTATGCTTGAAGATATCAAGGAGGTTTTCAGGGATAGACTGGAGAATCTATCATGGATGACTCCCGAGACAAGAAAGAGGGCGTTGTTGAAATTCTCAAAATTTAGGGCCAAGGTTGGTCATCCAGAAAAGTTCAGGGATTATGGTAAGGTGAAAATAGACAAGAAGCATCTTGTTGACAATATTGTTAACGCTTCGACTTTTGAACTAAGCAGGCAGATATCCCGGGTAGGCAAGAAGGTAGACAGGAAGGAGTGGATGATGACTCCGCCAACTGTGAATGCCTACTTTAACCCCAGTGGAAACGAAATAGTATTTCCAGCAGGAATAATCCAGCCCCCATTTTTCAATCCAGACCTCGATGATGCAGTGAACTATGGAGCTATTGGCGGCGTGATTGCCCATGAAATCACGCATGGATTCGATGATCAGGGCCGCCAATACGATGAGGACGGTAACCTGAAAAATTGGTGGGGAAAATCGGACTTAAATAAGTTCAACAAGGCTGCCGATAGCGTCGCTAAGCTCTATGGATCAAAAGAATCAGTGCCAGGCTTCAAGATCGATGGAAAACTGACACTTGGTGAAAACATAGCCGATCTTGGTGCTGTCAGGATTGCATTTGAGGCAATGGAAGGGCACCTGAAGAAAAATCCAAAGCTAAACAAGAAAATTGACGGCTTCACTCCCGAACAGCGATTTTTCCTGTCCTGGGCTAATATATGGAGAGGCTTGATAAGAGAGGAGGAAGCAAAGAGGCGCGTAACGATCGATCCGCACGCTCCTGCGAAACACAGGGGGTCTTTGCCTCCAATGAATCATCCGAAATTTGAAGAGACGTTCGGCGGAAAAAAATCTAAAACTGAGAAAATAGGCGTGTGGTAGTCTAGATAGACTACGCACTCTTTTTTCTTTTTACCTTTGGCATATTGCTTGACATTTTTACTATGAAGAAAATCACAAATGCAACTATCACAAACGTAATAACGGCGTTAATGAATTCTCCAAACAGGAATGGTCCGACAGCAATGCTCTGCCAGGAAACACCTGCGGGTGTGGCATATTGTATTATCGGCATTATAAGGTCAGTCACCATAGCTTGAATCAATAAACCCAGGTATATAGCAAGAATGAAGGCAACTGCCATTCCCAGGACTTTATATGTGGACAGAAATGCCCTGAACTCTTTGACAATACCCTTTGGTTTTGGTGGCGGAGCAGCAGGAGGCTTTGGTGTGAGCAGATCCGTTATCTTCTTCAATTCAGCTAAGATTTGGTCCGAATTGTCCATATGAATGAATAATGTGCTAATATATAAGGAAGTGCACTTAGACTACTAATGAAAAGAGAGTGAAAAGATGTCTTTATAATGGCATTAAAGGAAGCCGATTCGCATTCTATCGAATGCAAAATACGTCAGTCGACTGAACAATAAACAGCTACGGAGTTGAAATTTCTGTATAATAATTGGAAAAATACAAATTTACTAACTAGTGTAAATAGATTATAGGAATATAATTTATAGTTTGGCTGGTATGATGACCCTGTCTATGACATGTATCACACCGTTCGATGCCTGGATATCTGTTGAAACGATGTTTGCCTGGTTGATCCGCAAGTATTTCTTAATCAAGCCAACACTACTAATCTTAAGCTGCTCACCCTGAAGTGTAGGCACATTCAGGGTCTTGGATTTCCTCAAGCCAGATAATACGTCTCCTGAATTATACTTTCCAGAGACCACATGATACTTCAATACGTTTCCGAGTTTTTGTGGATCTGCGAGCAAACCATCCAGGGCACCAGGTGGTAGAGACTTAAAGGCCTCTTCCGTCGGCGCGAAAACTGTAAATGGCCCAGGCGAACTCAGAGCATCTACCAAGCCGGCTGCTTGTACTGCTTTTACTAATGTTGGGAATTTTCCAGACTTAACCGCAACTTCTACTATGTTTTCCATGATCACATATTATCAAAACGTATATCCATTGTTATCAAGAAAATTTTTAAAAAATTAACTTAATGTATCTCGCTGCAACGTCAGTCCAACCTCAGAAATGAGAATATAAGACATTGTTGTGGGTCCGGTTACATTCAGACGACACCCATAACCTCATTAAAACTTATACAGAAGCGTCGGCAGGACAAAACCTTGTATCAGGTCAATATGTAACTATGTTGTAATATTAATAGCGTGTATATAGTTATTACATAGCTATTCTACCACTTACTAAGCTTACTGTCCCAAAAGCTCTTACGGTAGTATAGGTAGTACATACCTAGGCGTCCGATATACGCGGAATAATAACATTAGGAAACAGTCACATGTAAAAACTTTAATTGCGCTTTCACATCATAATAGAGTGTAGTCAGATCCTGAAGACCTGTTTTTCGGACCTTACTTAAGTGCAAAAGAATCGAATGCCGTATAACAGACGTTATACTGCGTTCAACCAAGGTGAGAATAGTGAATGGAAACACCGTTCTTGAGCGGCTTTTTAGTATTTGTACAAAAAGTTCAGGCTTTGTACAAAATTCATTTTTAGG
>JAJYZI010000012.1 GCA_021800105.1 Thermoplasmata archaeon | reverse complement strand
TCGTTGAATTCCTTGAGGGCTTCTGTGTACCGCTTAAGCTTTATACATGCAAAACCACGGTTAAAACGCAATACATCACTCTTGGGATTTGCCTTGATGGAAAGATCAAGATCTAGCATGGATTCAGAGTATTTGCCGAGGCTTACGTAGATAAGCCCTCTTATCTCGTTGTACTCCACCTTCTTTGGCTGGATTGAAATAGCCTTGTCAATTGTCTCAAGAGCCTCACCCATTCTTCCTAGATCATAAAGGGTTCTCGATTTCTCGTAAAGGAATTCAGGATTGTCAGGATCATTCTTAATCGCGGTGTCATAGTTCTCCATTGCGTCCTTCACATTACCAAGGCTAAGCATTATTTGTCCGCGAAGTTGCTGATATTCAGAGTTTTCTGGATCCCTATTTATTGCAGTATTAATCTCCGAAAGCGAGTCGTCATATCTCTTCATTGAATAGTATAGATCGCTCAGCTCATAATGATAGAGAGAATTCTCCGGATCTTTCTCGAGGATGTAATCAAATTCATTCTCCGCCTCACCGAGGTTCCCGGATTCACGGAGTATCTTTGCCTTCCAGTAGTGATATTCCAGATTCTCGAAATCGAGCGATATCGCCCGGGTTATAGAATCTAGAGCCACATCAAGCCTGTTCGCATCATAATTAAGATGGGCCTGCTCGAAATATATATCCGGATTGTTTTTCTCGGTAGCAAGGACCCTGGAAAACTCCCTGATAGCGTCATCTGTTCTTCCAACCTTGACCAGTGAGAAGGCTTTGTTTATCCTTGCATCAACACTGTCTTTCATGCTAAGAGAGGTCTCGAATTCTGAAAGTGCCTGCTTGAAATCTCCAAGTTTATAAAGAAGCAGCCCATAGTTGTAATGTATTTCTGCAGAACCCATACCTAGGTCTATTGATTGCTTATATGCCTTTGATGCATCTTCGATCTTGTTCAGGTTCTGAAGAAGCCTAGCTTTTTCTATCACATATTGAGGATTGTTCGCTGCTACGGTAAGTGCTTCATCTATCTCTTTCAGCGCGTCGATCGGCTTCCCCATTTTTTCAAGCACGAGCGCCCTTTCAAATTTGAGTTCCGGATCATCGGGGCTGAGTTTGACGGCCTCATTGTATTCCCATAGGGCTTCCTCATATTTGCCTAGTCTTGTAAGAACGACAGCGAAGTCCGTGTGTATTGCTGGATCGTATGGATCCAACTTAAGCGCTTCCCGATATTCTCTTACCGCTTCGTCTACCCTCCCAGCGTTGAAAAGCGCAGTTCCCTTGTTGTCATGATACCCCGGGTCCCTTGGGTTCAGCTCGATTGCGTCCTTGTAGTCCTGAAGAGCCTGGTCAAATTTGCCAAGCTCACTTAGCACGTTTGCCCTATCGTTGTAATAATCAGGATCCCTTGGGTTAAGCTTGATTGCCTCGTTGAACTCCTTAAGAGAATCCTCCGTCCTGCCCAGATCATGAAGGAGGATTGCTTTGTTATAGTGGTAGTTGGGTTCACCTGGTGTAATTCTTATAGCCCTGTTGAAGTCTGCAAGTGCTTCCTCGGTTTGGCTAAGGTTATAGTGGGCGAGTCCCCTGTTATAGTAATATGTTCCCTCGCTTGGATTTAATGCTATAGCTCGGTCAAATGACTTGACAGATTCAGCATGCCTTCCAAGGTTGAAGAGTGCAACCCCGAGATTATTATGTGCTGAAGCATTGTTGGGTTCTGCCTCTGCCTCTTTCAAGTATTTAGAAAGAGAATCATCGTTCTCTGCCTGCTCCTCGGCTGAGCCGGTCTTATACCTGTATTGCATCTGACTTTCGTCAGTCTCTTCCTCTTTTTTCACGTCCACCATTAATTCTCTCTTCCAGCAAAGTAAGACTACTGTATACTTATAATATTACTCTAATCGTTTTAAACTATTAAATTGTATCATTAGAATAAATCATCTGACTTTGTGCAAATGTTGAAGGATATATCGCATGAGTGCTTGATTATGATCCATTGACATTTAACTGGAATAATCATTGGGTTCGTTTATCGCTTAAGGTCATACGCGCACTTAATTAAGGCAAGGAAGCAATCTTCCCAAGGGTCTCATTCCATGGTACCCAAGCTGTCTGCAAATAACAAAGACAATTTCTTTGTAAAATAATGTTTATATATGTTTCTAACCTACTCCGCTGCAAACCATACATCAAGGGCAATGCATAATGGCAACCCTATTGAGCGGGGGTCAACATAAGTTTTCCCTGGCCACATCGATGTAACGGTTTAATGGAATGAAAAACGTATGGCAACGCCACATCACTCTAGAAGAGGGTCTACAGCGTATTATCCCAGGAAGAGAGCAAAGTCACCGACAGGAAGGATCAGATCTTGGCCCGAAATAAGCGGAACGCCAAGAATACAGGGCTTCGCGGGATACAAGGTTGGAATGACCCATGTAGAAATGCTTGACTACAGGAAGAGCAGTGTAACCGCTGGACAGAGCATAGTCAGCGCAGTTACTGTCATAGAGGTGCCACCGCTCAGGGCTTTATCTGTTAGATTTTATAGCGACTCAATTGATGGCCTCAAGGTCACAGCTGAACACTGGGCTGAAAAGGTCGATGATGATATTTTCAAAGTAATAAATAAGAGAGAGAAAACTACAAATGGATTTAACGGAAATATGGTGGATCTTATTGATGAGGTCCGTCTGGTTGTAGCGACCAATCCATCTATTGCTACAGGAGTCCCAAGCAAAACACCTGATATCTTCGAAGTGAGAATTGCAGGTGGAAGCATAGCTGACAGGATCAAATTTGCTGAATCTAGGCTTGGAAAAGAACTGACGTTTTCTGAATTTTCAAAGGAAGGACAGTTCGTAGATGCAATAGGTGTAACGAAAGGTAAAGGATTTACCGGTCATGTGGAAAGATTTGGAGTAAAGCTACTTCCGAGGAAGAACAGGAAACACAGAAGAATGATCGGTACGCTGGGACCATGGCACCCAGACTGGGTAAGGAACACTGTCCCACAGGCAGGTCAGATGGGATTTCAGCAGAGAACTGCATATAACCTGAGGGTTCTTAAGGTAGGACCCAAGACTGAAATCGAAAGCGTTAATCCAAAGGGAGGTTTCGTTGGATACGGTCTTGTAAGGAATGATTACGTTCTACTTCATGGATCGGTTCCAGGGCCTTCGAAGAGGTTGATAAAGCTTAGAGATGCTACAAGGCAGAGAGTAACCACAGCAGAGAAAATCACGCTATCTTATATATCAGTTGAATCAAAGCAGGGTGATTAAATTGAAGTGCAATGTATATTCAAATGATGGAAAAGTAACTGGAGAAATTGATCTGCCGGGTCTGTTTGAGGAGCCTGTGAGGAAAGATCTTATTAGAAGGGCATTCAGGGCGATTTCACTGAGCAAAAGGCAGCCTTACGGCAGCAGCCCTTTCGCGGGTATGAGAAGGGTTGGCCAGAACGTCGGTGCCAATCATGGTATTTCAAGGCTTCCAAGGGTAGCAGGTGGCTCGAGAGGAGTCATACTTGCGAGCATGGTTGGTGGCAGAAGCGCGCATTCACCGCGATCTAACAAGAACCTGTATGTAAAGGTTAACAAGAAGGAGCGGGTTCTGGCAAGGAGGTCGGCTCTCTCATCCACGGCAAGTAGAGAGATTGTAAATTCAAGAGGTCATTCTGTGCCCCAGGACCTGACGCTTCCAGTGGTTGTTGATAATTCAGTTGACAGGATTAAGAAAACTAAGGATGCTCTCGTATTCTTGGAAACTATAGGAATAGGCGGCGAGGTTACAAGAGTTAAGGAGGGCAAGAAGGTACGTGCCGGTAGGGGAAAGATGAGAGGAAGGAGATACAAGAGACCCGTAGGAATACTTCTGGTTGAGAGCAAGGAGGAGGATCTCTCTGCCTTTAAGGGACTTCCTGGAGTAGAGGTTTCGAAAGTATCAGCACTAAGCATATCCAAGCTTGCCCCTGGCGGAAACCCAGGAAGGCTGACCATTTTCACCAGATCAGCAATAAACAGCATAGAGGAGGTAAAAAAATGAGTGTCAAGGAAGTTATATATGCCCCGGTCGCAACTGAAAAGACGATGCTGATGACCGAAAGCGAAAATAAGATTGTATTCATGGTACACCGCAAAGCAACAAGGTCCGATATCAAGAAAGAGGTTGAGGATCTTTACAAGGTAAAGGTGCAGAGCATAAGGGTTATGACAACAAAGAATGGCAAAAAAGCTATTGTCAAGTTGAAGGAAGAGTTTTCAGCAGATGATCTGGCTGGAAGGATAGGACTATTCTAGGTGAATTGAAATGGGAAAACCTATTATACCACAGAGAAGAGGAAAAGGCGGGCTTGTTTACAGGAGCCCAAGCCACAGGCATGTTGCAAAACCAGTACATCTTGGTGAGGGAAAATACAGTGTGAAGGGGATCATACATGCCCCTGGAAGAAATGCTCCCCTGCTAGTACTTCGTAACGATAATGACAAGGTATCTGGTTATCAGATAGCTTTCAATGGAGCTCATGTTGGTCAGGAAGTGACTATAGGACCGGGATCAGGTATATCTGACGGATCGACCACGTCACTGGGAATGATCCCTGATGGTTCCACTGTTTACAATATCGAGAGCCAACCAGGTGATGGCGGAAAGTTCTGCCGCACTGCCGGATCAGCCGCACTCGTAGTCAGCCATGCAGAGACCGTTACGCTGAAGCTGGCCTCCGGTAAGATGAGATCGTTCCATCCATCATGCCTCGCAACGATAGGATCTGTGGCGGGATCCGGTGCGAGGGACAGCCCGGTTCTAAAGGCGGGAAATTCTGTTCACTTTTACAGGAGTAAGGCAAGGAGACCTATCTCTGTCAGAGGAGTTGCCATGAATGCCATAAACCATCCACACGGTGGAGGAAACCACCAGCATGTTGGTAAACCAAGCACAGTAGGGAGAGGGGCGCCTCCAGGAAGAAAGGTAGGTCGCTTATCACCGCAGAGGAGGAAAAAGTAATGCCAGTAAATAAACAGGCTTCAGTAAAATCAATTAAGAGAAAAGCGCGAAAGTCACAGAAGGTCATTCTTGGCAGGACAAGAGAATTCACGTACAGGGGCTTTTCCATGGAGGAGTTGCTCAAACTGAGTGACGAGGATATCATAGGAATAATGCCTAGCAGGGCCAGAAGAACCCTTACAAGAGAGATGAACCATGATCAGAAAGCAGCCCATGAGAACCTTGCTGGAGAAGATAAGAACGTAAAGACGCATGTTCGTGACCTGATTATCGTCCCGAAATACGTTGGCAAGGTTGTGGAAGTATACAACGGTAATTCATATGTCAAATTCGAAATAAGACAGGAAATGCTAGGGCATTACCTTGGTGAATTTGCGCAGACAAGAAAACCGGTCAAGCACTCCGGTCCTGGTGTTGGAGCTACCAGGTCGTCCAAGTTTATGCCGCTGAAGTGATCAACATGAAAGGATACTCAACATTGAATTTCCCTGAACAGAGCGCAAAGGCGCGCATAAATGAGGCAAATATTTCACTGAAGGATTCCATCAACATAGCTCATTACCTGAGGGGAATGACGCTTGAAAAGGCAAAGAATGCCATAGACGCTGCCATTGAAAAGAAGCAGGCTGTCAGATATTTCAGATACCTTGACAGCGTATCCCACAGAAGAGGATCCGGACCGGGGAGATACCCTGTAAGAGCCCTGAGGATTTTCAGGAAGGCGGTAGATAATGTCGAAGCCAATGCCGAGTTCAAGAACCTGAATCTTGAGAAGCTTCGCATCATTCATCTGACCGCAACCAAGGGAAGAATGCTCAAGCGTTATGCACCAAAGGCATATGGAAGAGCCGGTGGCCTTGACCGTGATCTCGTTAACATAGAAATTGTAGTAGAGGAGGTAAAAGAGTGAAAGAGAGAAAATTCATATCAGAGTCTGTAAAGAAACTCCTTGTTTCGGAATATATCAGGAAGGAGACGGAGAGTGCCGGTTTCGGGGGCATGGAGATGAAGAGAACCCCCTTCGGGACAAATATAACGCTCTTCGTAAACAAACCAGGTCTTGTTATCGGGAGACGAGGAGGCAAGATACAGGAAATCACTGCTACACTTGAGAAAAGGTTCGGTGTGGAAACTCCGCAGGTCGAAGTTAAAGAAGTTACTGATCCTGACCTGAACCCCCAGATTGTCGCAAAGAAGATCGCCATCTCGCTCGAAAAGGGCTGGTCCTACAGAAAGGCAGGAAATACAACTCTTCGCAGGACTGTTGACAGCAACGCAAAAGGTGTTCTCATAAAGATCGCAGGAAAGATTTCGGGCGAAAGGGCAAGGTCTCAAAAATTCATATCAGGTTCAATAAAGTATTCCGGTGAACCCGGAAGAATTGGGATGAAGTATGGTTTTTCCGCTGCCAAGCTAAAACTAGGGATTATCGGTGTTTCCGTGAGGATACTCGATTCGGATTACAAGCTGCCTGATCAGATAGATATAAACAAGATCGACGTGGATAAGCTCACTGTAGCCCCTGTTAAGGTTGAGACTCAACCTGCACCCGAAAAGGTGCTGGCGCCGGAAATACCGGTTGTGGAAAAGAAGAAGAGGGTCGCAAGGGCACCGAAGGCAGATGCCGCCGAAAAACCGAAGAGGAAGCCAGCAGAGAAGAAAACACCAGCAAAACCTAGGAAGAAGCCCGCCAAGAAAGAGGAAAAGAAAGACATGAAGGAGGATGTCGAAGATGCCGGAACTGAAGGCAAAGAAGCTGAAAGAGATGAGTGAACAGGAACTCAGCGACACCTACAAGAACCTGAGAGAATCGCTCATGAAGGAGAGGGCGTCTGTGGCAATGGGTGGAGCACCTGTGAGCCCGGGAAAAATGAGATCTATCAGGAGACAGATAGCAAGGGTCAAAACAGTGATGAATTTGGAGGAACACAAGTAGATGAAGGATAAGAACTTCACTGGAGTTCCAAAGGAATTGCAGCCGTGGGAAGGATTCACGAGAGAATCACAGGTTGTGAAAATTGCAGTTGACAAAAGACGGTATGGGAAAACAGTCACGATAATAGAGGGAATAGACCCGAAGGCTGAGGATATCTATGAAATCGCAAAATCACTCAAGAAGAAAGTGGCATCGGGAGGCACGGTCAAGGATGGAAAGACGATCGAACTCCAGGGCGATCACAGGGAAACCGCGAGAAAGCTTCTGGAAGATCTCGGGTTCAGCACGGAGGTTCACTAATGTCTGAATACGAGATTTACGGCTCAAACTATATCGGCAACACAGCGACTGTGAGCAGAACTAGCAATCCTCTGAATAAGGGTATTCAGGGTAAGATTGTCGACGAGACAAAGAATATGTTTACGCTGCAGACAGGGTCCAGAGAAGTCAAGATACCTAAGAGAGGTACGCAATTTGTCATAATACTCAAGGGAAAGGAAGTTACGATAAGTGGTGACGACATACAATACACAGTACAGGACAGAATGAAAAATACAGGCAAGATTGTAAAATCAAAGGTTAAGGAGAGAAAGAGATGAAAGCTAACATAGGAATAGACGTCAAGCCTCCGGAAGGAGCCTGCACGGATAAGAAATGCCCCTTCCACGGAGAACTTCCAGTTAGGGGTCAGGTCATTGAAGGCGTCGTGAAATCTGCTTCGATGATAAAGACAGTGGTTATAGAAAGAACCTTCCTCAGGAATGTTCCGAAGTATGAGAGAAGGGAAAGGAGATTCGCAAAATACCATGCACACCTCCCGGACTGCATTAAGATAAAACGTGGAGATGTTGTAAGAATAGCCGAATGCAGGAAACTTGCAAAGACAGTGAGTTTCGTTGTAGTGGAGAAGGTGGAGTAAATGAAGGGAATAGCTGGGCGTCAGCAAAGAGGACTCCCGCTTGGAGCTGTCATGACCTGCGCTGACAACTCAGGCGCGAAAGTCGTGCGACTCATTGAGGTTAAGGCATACCATGGAAAAGCTTACAGGATACCTGCAGCGGGTGTCGGTGACATGTTCATTGCAAGCGTCAAGCGCGGAACGCCTGAGATGAGAGCCAAAGTCGTTTATGCTGTCGTAATACGACAGAGAAGACCTTTCAGGAGATCTGACGGAATAATGGTTGAGTTTGAAGATAATGCAGCGGTGCTTGTCACCCCTGAGGGTGAAGTGAGAGGATCAGAGATCAAGGGACCTGTTGCGAGAGAAGCAGCAGAAAGGTGGCCGAGGATAGCCTCGATAGCCTCAACTATAGTGTGATGAAATATGAATAAAATTGCAGTTGATTTAAGCCTGGATTTGAGAAAGAAATACGGTCTCAGGTCCTTCCCAGTCGTCAAAGGCGATGTGGTGAGGATCATGAAGGGTAGCCGGAAGGGGGAAGGAGGCAAGGTGATGGATGTCGATCACACGAGATCCAGGATCACGGTGGAAGGTATTACTATCGCAAAGGCAGATAACAAGCAGAAAGAATTCACGCTTCAGCCTGACTATGTAGAAATTACAAGGCTTGATCTATCTAGGAATGAAAGGGTTGAGAAGATAAGAAAACTTGCAGCCCTGAAGAAGATAGTGATAGACGAGAACGACCTGAAGCAGGAACCGGAGATTCCAGAAACAAAGAATGAGAGTCTCCCGGATCTTTCACAGGAAGCGGCATTACCTGAGACTACAGAGGAAAAGCCTCAGGAGCTTGAAGCGAAAGGCGAGGCAGTGAACCCGGAAGAAGAAACAAAAGCGGAGGAGAAGGAAGATCATGATAACGAGAACTAAAAGGCAGATGTTGCCAAGAGTTGTAAAGGTACCAAGAAAAGAATATTTCTGGGGAGCAAGCACTAGACCGGGAAAACATTCCAGAGAGAGTTCTGTTCCTCTGCTGCATATACTGAGGGATTACCTCCACCTTGGCGACAAGGAGCGGGAGATAACGAGGCTTCTTAACAGTGGCTATATCCTGGTGGACGGCAAAAAGATAAAGGATCGCAGAACTGGCGTTGGATTCATGGATCTTGTTACGATCGTACCCACGTCAGAGAACTACAGGTTGATTTACGACCAGAGAGGTCGCCTTGTCCTCAGAAAGGAAAGCGACAAGTTTTCAAATGTCAAGTTCCTGAGAGTGAAGAACAAGCATACGATTACTGGAGGAAAAAACCAGCTTTCTTTCCATGACGGCCAGAATACAATAACTGATGCTGACCTGAAACCCGGTGACGTTGTGACAGTCAGGCTTCCGGAGAAGAAATTTGAGGAGGTACTGAGAATGCAGCCAGGAAGCAAGGTTTTCATAACGGGTGGATCGCATGTAGGCGAAACCGCCACGGTTAAGAAGATTGAGGTCAAGAAATCATCTTCTGCAAACCTTGTTGAGATGGAAGAGGGCTTCGAAACTATTTCAGATTATGTTTTCGTCATTGGTTCTAACAAGTTCTCCTATGAATTGACAGGTGAGGTGGTTCAATGAATACTATGCAAGAAGTAATGATAGACAAGGTAGTAGTAAATATAGGTGTTGGCCAGACCGGTGACCGCCTGAACAAGGCAATGAAGGTCATTGAGATGGTCACAGACAGGAAACCTACCCAGACTGCTGCAAAGAAAACAGTAAGGGAATTTAATCTTAGGCCAGGCATGACAATAGGAACAAAAGTTACTCTCAGAAAGGAATCTGCTTTCACTTTCCTGAAAAAGGCCTTCTACGCCAAGGATTTCAAGATCGCAACTTATTCCTTTGATAAGCAGGGAAATGCGTATTTCGGAATCCCCGATTATACTGAATTCGAGGGGTTGAAATATGACCCTGACATTGGAATTTTTGGCATGGACGTCGCTATCGTATTCAAGAGACGCGGCGGTTTCAGGGTGGCTAGACGACGCGTAAGGCAAAAGGCACTATCGAAATCCATCAGGGTATCCAAGGATGAGGCGGTCAAGTTCCTTGATGAGAAGTTTGGAGTCAAGACTGTATAGGTGAACAGATGGCACAGATCAAATTAGAACCAAAAAAGAAATTCGGAAGAAAAGAGGGCTGCCAGAGATGTGGAAGGAAGAGGGGACTGGTAAGGAGATACGGAATCAGGCTATGCAGGCAATGCTTCAGGGAAACGGCTCCGGCGCTTGGGTTCAGGAAATACAGTTGAGGTGTGATATATGAGACATGATCCGTTAAATGATATAATAAACACGATCAAGAATGCATCAACAATGGGAATGAGAGAGGTTGAAGTACGACCAGCCGCAAGGCTTATCGGCAGGGTGCTGAAGGTCATGCAGGAATACAATTACATAAAGAGCTTCGAGGTAATCGATGATTCCCGGGGCGGTCTTTTCCGTATATTCCTTGCTAACACGATCAACAACTGCGGAATCATAAAGCCAAGGCTTTCGGTCAAGAAACTGGATCTCGAGAAATTTGAGGCAAGGTTCCTGCCCGCGCAGGACTTCGGCATACTCATATTAACGACGACAAAAGGAGTAATGAGCCACAAGACTGCCAGGGAGAGCGGTGTTGGCGGAAAGCTCCTCGCATATGTTTACTAGGTGCAGAAAATGACAAGCTGGAAAGAAATGGAAAAAGTAAAGATCCCGGCAGGGGTCAAGGCGTCCCAGAATGGTTTCGAATTCACAATAAGCGGCCCAAAGGGTGAGCTGAAAAGGAAGTTTACAAATAACTATGTTACTGTTGAACTCAAAGACGGGGAAGCTTCGATTAGCATATCTAAGGAGAACCAGTATTCAAAGGCAATAGTTGGCACATGGAAATCGCTTATACAATCCATGATAAATGGAGTGCAGGCAGGTTACCAGTACGAGATGAAGATTGATTACACGCATTTCCCAATGAGGGTATCTGTGCGCGGGGACAAGGTTGTAATAGAGAACTTCCTAGGAGAGAGAGCCCCAAGATCGGCGAAGGTCGTTGGCCACTGTTCCGTGTCAGTAAAGGGCGATAGGGTGTTCGTGAACGGAATTGACAGGTACGAGGTAGGAGAAACCGCAGCTAACATTGAAAGGGCAACAAAGATCAAGGGCTTTGATCTAAGGGTATTCCAGGATGGAATCTACCTGATAGGAGGTAACTGAAATGGTCGATCCAAAACCAAAGATGGACAGTAAAAAGAAGCAACTGTTGAAGAAGAAGATCAAGCAGAGCAGAAAGAGACCTGCATTCAAGCGACAGGAATGGTTCAGGTATGGAAAATTCGATGAATCCTGGAGAAAACCCAGGGGAAAGCATTCTAAGTTGAGGGAACACCTTGATTGGAGGCCCCCAGTCGTTGATGTTGGATTCAGAGGTCCAAGAGCAACCAGGGGACTGCATCCTTCAGGTTTTTCAGAGGTAATGGTTCACAACGTTGCTGATCTCGGCAAACTGAACAGGGAAACCGAGGCTGCAAGAATCGGATCAACAGTAGGATCAAGAAAGAGGAAGGAGATCGTCGAAAAAGCGGATGAAATGAATATCCGTGTACTTAACAGAGGGACAGAATGAAAGTAGATACAATCAAGAGGATATCAGCCGAAAAACTCAAGATCGGCACGTCTAGAATATGGATTGACATGAATAGCGTAGATCAGCTTACGGAGGCTGCTACGAGATTGGATGTTTATGCACTTATCCGGAGACATGTGATCCAGGAAAAGCCGAAGAAAGGGAACTCGAATTCTAGACACAAGAAGAGGGTCATTCAGAGATCCAAGGATCGCAGGAGAGGCGAGGGATCGGTCCGCGGCACCAGGAACGCGAGGTTCCCGAGAAAGGTCCGCTGGATGAAAACAATACGTGCACTCAGGAACGAGCTAACACTCCTAAAGGATGCGAAAAGGATAGATGCAAAGACCTACAGGCAGTACTACAGGATGATCAAGGGTGGAAGCATAAAGTCAAGGGCACAGCTCAGAATGTACCTTAAACTGGATGGAGGTAACTGAGATGCGTACCCCCGTTATCTATAAGAGAAGGAAAGAAGGCGTTACTGATTATCGGCGTAGATTTCATCTGATCAAGTCAGGGATTCCGCGCCTTGTGGTCAGGATAAGCAAGAAGGGTATTGTTGTACAGGTCGTTGAGTTCAACTCCAGCGGAGATCATGTTGCGGTTTCTCTCAACCCGCAGTCCCTTAAGAAAGCGGGAGTGGATCTGCAAGGAAACTCTACCCCAGTCGCTTATCTGCTTGGATACCTTGCCGGGATCAAGGCAAAGAAGCTTGGACTGGAAGAGACTATACTGGACATTGGAAGAACCAGGCTCACAAGCGGAGGGAGGATAGGGGCCGTCACAAAGGGATTTGCGGATGCCGGCTGCACGCTGCCCCATGATGAGTCGATCTACCCGTCTGATGACAGGATTAACGGTAAGCACATGAAAAAGAAGCTTGGAAAGAAAGTAATGGATGAGATGAAGAAAAAGCTGGAGGCACAGGCATGAGCGAAGAAGTTTGGATACCGAGAACTGCCTTGGGCAGAAAGGTCGTTAGTGGTGAAATTAAGACCCTGTCTGAAGCACTTCAGACAAAGCTTCCTCTTAAGGAGTACCAGATAGTGGATATGCTCCTTCCAACAATAAAGGACGAGGTCTTGAACATGACTAGGGCACAGAGGATGACCGACTCCGGAAGAAGGATGAGTTATTCCATAACCGCTGTCGTGGGAAACGAGGATGGATATGTGGGTGTCGGTATGGGAAAAGCAAAGGAAGCTGCACCTGCAATCAGGAAGGCAGTGAATAATGCCAAGCTCAACATCATAGAACTCAAGAGGGGTTGCGGTTCCTGGGAATGCGGTTGCGGAAGAGCGCACACTGTTCCATTCACTGTGTCTGGAAAGTCTGGATCCGTATCAGTAACAATAAAGCCGGCACCAAGGGGCGTCGGAAGAGCGGTTGGCGATATTGCCAAGGTGATACTCAAAATGTCTGGAATAGAGGATGCATGGGGTTTTGCCACCGGGCATACTAAAACAACCGTCAATTATGCCCTCGCAACTTTCCAGGCTCTGAAAGAAACCGCAAGAATCAGGGTAAATGAACAGATCAAGCTAAGTACTCCCATATATACTGGAGGTGTTGCAGTTGCTAGCAGTGATAAGGATTAGAGGAAGAACCGGCATAAGGGAGCCAATTGAAGATACACTACGTAAACTCAGGCTTACAAGGATTAACCACATGGTTTTTGTTCCAGAGAGCAAGGAATTCAAAGGAATGCTTCAGCTTGCAAAGGACTACGTAACGTGGGGAGAAGTATCAAGGGAAACCCTGGTTCTGGCGCTGAAACACCGTGCCCTTCTCAGAGGAAGGAAGAAAATACAGGAAGATGGCATGAAGGACGCCGTTGGTTACGCATCATTTGATGAGATGGCTGATTTCCTGATGTCCGGAAAGACACTTTCTTCGATTGCGAACCTTGTACCTATTTTACGACTCAACCCTCCGAGGGGAGGTTATGAATTCATCAGGAAGTCCTACAAGAACGGAGGGACCTCCGGATATCGCGGCGAGGAGATCAACGTCCTGATCAAGAAGATGCTTAAGGAAGGGATTGATTTAAATGGTAAGAACTAGAACCAAGAAGTTGAGAGGGGGCCATTACGGCCGCGGCATGAAGGCCGGCAGAGGAAAAGGTAAAAGGGGAGGCAGCGGAATGGCCGGGCTTGGAAAACATCGCTGGATCTGGATGGTCAAGTACGATCCCCTTCATTATGGAGGTAAAGGTTTCACAAGTCACCATTATGCAAAACCACCCGTTGCGATCAGCTTATCCGAGCTTGAAACTCTTTATCCATCGCTCCAGAAGAAAGGCTATGTGGAATCAGGCGAAATTCCGGTTATTAACCTGAAAAACGCCGGCATTGATAAACTGCTGGGATCTGGTGAGTTAAACCTCAAGGTTAAGGTAATTGTCTCTAAGGCAACAGAAAAAGCCTTAAGCAAGCTTTCAGCTTCAGGCTCAACGGTTGAGACAGATGGATAGGCCAGAACGTAACAGAAGTGTAGTTTATCCGACTGCGCTTGTCTTCATACTTACAGTATTCGCGTTCTATTATTTCGGGCATTATAGCTGGCTTGAGCTGCTGATTGCATCAGTGCTTATTTTCCCGCTATTTGGAATTGCCTATCTTGTCTTCAGCTACAAGGGACCAGGTAAGAGCAAGCTGTATGGGCTTGAACGCCTCACATCCATGCTTCCGGCGGTGAAAAAGCCGAAGGGACATGTCCAGTTCAAGTACAAGATTATGTGGACTGCTCTCGTGGTCCTGCTGTATTTTGTCCTGACCAACATATACATATACGGTCTCGACGCGGCCAAGACTATTGACGTTTTCGCGTCGTTCAGGGCCATATTCGCAGGCGCACAGGGATCCCTCATGGATCTTGGCATAGGGCCAATCGTTACTGCTAGTATAGTCATGCAGCTTTTCGCAGGGGCCAAGATATTCAACCTGAATCTACAGGATTCGAAAGACAAGGCGATCTACCAGGGTGTACAGAAACTGATGATCATATTAATGATATTCGTGGAGGCTATACCCCAGGCATTCGGATACCTTGTGCCGGATCCGACATTGGTTGCAACCCTTAGTCACTTTGCACCCGGTTATGGAATCTTTCTCGCCCAGTCAATAATCATAGCTCAACTTTTCATAGGAACTTACCTTGTATTCCTGTTCGACGAGCTTGTCTCCAAATATGGAATCGGGTCAGGTATTTCGCTCTTTATTGCGGCAGGGGTATCACAGCAGCTTTTCACTGGTACATTCAGCTGGCTACCAGTGTCAACCACAGCACTCCTTTCCGCAACAAATCCACCTGCCGGCACAATTCCCAAAATATTATATCTGGTTTCATCGCAGCCCTCGTCATATCTTTACAATACGGGGGTGGATCAGATAGTATTCCAGCAGCCAAATCCTTTGATAGCACTCATAGGTACATTACTCATATTCTTCATAGTGGCATATTTCCAGAGCAGCAAGATAGAGCTTCCTATTGCACACGAGCGTGTGCGTGGAGCCAGAGGGAGGTACCCACTGCAGCTGCTGTATGCATCTAACATTCCTGTCATATTAGCGACAGCTCTCTTGGCCAATATATCGATGTGGACACTCCTTTTCTGGAATAGTCCGGTTCTCAGCCATATTCCACTTTTAGGTCATAACGCACTGTTGGGATCGTATCCGAGCAGCGCGCTGCTCGCAACCACAACAGCCATATCATCGACAACGCCTACCGGAGGTCTTGCTTTCTATCTTTACACACCAAATGGCCTTTCTAATTGGCTATTCCCTATTATTTCGCCTGCCGCCTATTCCGGTACAGTACTGTTCGGGCACAGTAGCCTGCAGGAAGCTGCACATGTAGTTATTTTCTTCGGATTCATGATTGGAGCCAGCATCATATTTGCAAAGTTCTGGATAGAGACGACGAATATGGGCGCCGCTTCTGTCGCAAAACAGATCCAGTCGAGCGGTATGCAGATACCGGGCTTCCGCCGTGATCCGAAAGTAATGGAGCGCGTACTGAACAAGTACATTCCTGCTATAACCGTATTCAGTGGAGCGGTGGTTGGTCTGCTGGCAGCGGGAGCCGATCTAATTGGAACTGTTGGGCAGACCAGTGGTACTGGTCTCCTGCTGGCGGTTGGTATAGTGATACAGTTCTACGAGGCCGTAGGAAGGGAACAGCTCATGGAGATGCACCCTGTCATCAGGCAGTTCTTTGCTGGTGCATGAATGAGAGTGGTCATTTCCGGCGTTGCCGGCGTGGGTAAGTCTACTGTACTTGAAATTGTGTCCAAAGGCACTCAGTACGACGTTGTGAACTACGGGACATTGATGTTTGAGATGGCAAGGGAACTGAATCTGGTTCAGAACCGGGACGAGTTGCGCAAGCTTGCAATCGATACACAGATCAACCTCCAAAAGAAGGCTTCCAGTGCAATTGGAAAAATGGATAATGTAATAATAGATACGCATATGGCAATAAGGTCACCAAAGGGATACCTGCCCGGACTTCCAGAATGGGTTGTCAGGGAACTCAGGGTTTCTATGTTCTTCTTGCTGGAAGCCGATTCAAGGCTTATCAGGTCGAGAAGAATGAAGGACCCCACAAGACACAGGGACAACGAGACAGAGGAGGAGATATCCGAACACCAGTCAGTCAACAGGTACTATGCTGTGGCATATTCCGTGTTCACAGGAGCTACCGTCAATTTCGTTGTCAACCCGGAGGGTACACCTGACTTTGCCGCAAACAAGATAATAAAGGAGCTGAAGAAAGGATGACAGAACAGAGACCATTACCGGCCAGAACTGCAGGAGGAAGGCAGCCTCCACCACCAATAAGCGAGGCCCAGAAGAAACTGATCCGATTCCAGATGATCTATCTCCTGATATCCTTCTCGATGCTTATAGTGATAAGCGAGCCTGCGCTCCGTATTCCTATAGGGAATGCGGCTAATGCCGTATTTGGCCCAACCATTGGTTTCAACTACAAGTTTCCTCTTCTCACGCTTGTCATTGCCGGTATAATGATTGGTCTTGTTACATCGATTCCGAGATATTTCTTTACAGACTGGATGCGCTATGGAAGGACACAGGCTAGATCCAGAGCTTACTCGCAGGCAATCAGGGAAGCTTACAAGGCTCAACAGAGAGACAGGATACAGAAACTAAACAAGATGAGAATGGAGATGACAATGGAGCAACAGCAGCTCCAGATGCAGACGATGAAACCATTGATGGTCCTCACCATCCTTACGATATTCATATTCATCTGGCTGGATGTCTTTATCTATTCGCTTCCCTATAGCATAGTCTCGTTTCCGTGGGCAAAAAATGTCCTTATCACATCTTCCTTCCTCTTCCCGGTATGGATTTTTATCTATTTCCTCGCAAGTCTCGTGATAGGATACTTCGCCACAATGGTGATCAAATACCTCGACTTTTCGTTTAAATTGAGGAGGATAGAGGAGAAGGAACAGGGCAGTGGCCAATGGAACTGACAGTTAGCGGTCCAATAGGGAGCGGCAAATCAACTGTTGCAAAACTCCTTGCATCACGCCTTGATTTTCATTACATGTCAACGGGAGACATTTTTCGTAATAACGCGAGAAAACATGGGATGTCCGTCGAGGCGTTCAACGAATACGCGGAAAAGCATCTGGAAGTCGACGTTGATCAGGATAATTATCTTATAGAAAAGATGAAGACATCGGATGGGCTGGTCATAGATTCAAGACTTGCAGGCTGGCTATCTTATAAAAACAGGATTTCAGCTTTCAGGGTTTATATTACCGCTGACGATGAGACAAGGGCTGAACGTATTTCCCGGAGAGAGAAAGTTACTCCTGAGCAGGCATCAGTACTTATATCCCGCAGAGAAGAATCTGAGGCAAAGAGATATCGATCACTATATGAAATCGATATAAGCGATACCACCATATACGATTTAGTCCTGGATACCACAAACATGAAACCGGAAGATGCCGTTACTGCGATAATAGAAAGGATGAAGGAGCTTAATGCATGAGTGATCTTGACGGTTTCTTTGTTATTGATAAGCCATATGGCCCGACCAGCCATCAGGTTGACAGCTGGGTCAGAAACATCCTTGGCGTTGAAAAGGTCGGTCACATCGGAACACTTGATCCAAATGCCACGGGGGTTCTTGTCATGGCGATCGGGAAGGCAGTCAAGCTGATTGACCAGGTTCATGAACTCCCCAAGGAGTATATTTGCACCATGCGTTTTCATACCGATGTTCCGGAACCGGTGATTAGGGAAAAGCTGAATGAATTTGTAGGGGAGGTCTATCAGATTCCACCGATCAGGTCTGCTGTTGCCAGGAACCTGAGGGTCCGTACTATATACAGTATAACGGATATCGAGATCTCAGGAAGATTTGTCATGTTCAGGGTAAAATGCGAGTCCGGCACATATATAAGAACCCTGTGCACTGACATAGGATATGCTGCAGGTACAGTAGCACAGATGGAAGATCTTAGAAGGACAATCACCGGGTCATTCTCCGAGGATAACATGATTACGTTGCAGCAGCTTTCTGATTTCGAGTATCTCAGGAAAAAGGGCAAGCCAGAGCTGTTCAATCAGTACTTCTTCCCGATCGACAAGCTGTTTGCCCAGTATCCAAAGATTGTTGTCAAGGCCTCATCTATTGCTAATATATCGCATGGATCTGATCTTTATCCTGGGGGCATCATTGCAATGACAGGTAACCCAAGACGCGGTGACAGGGTATGTGTTGTTGACGAGAGCAATAAGGTACTCGGAACAGGCAAGATGCTGGTTGATTTCAATGAAATCGATGTTCTGAAAGTCGTCGATTTTGACAGGATTCTTATAGAGCCACAAATATCAGAGGAGGTTAGAGAGAATGCAGAAAAACCAGTTAAAGTGGTACGGCCTCGAAAAAGAACACAGGATATATCTGTACCGAGACCTAGAAAAGAATTTCATAGAGATATTCAGGAAACTCCGAAATGGAGAGATTCCAGAGACAGAGGAAAAAGAGTCGAGCAGCATACCCGACCTCAGAACCCTTATGCTGGAGTTCGGAAAAGAAAGGATAAAAGAAAGCAGGACAGAAGATAGATTCCTGATCCGGTTCTACAACCTGAGAAGCGAGCTTGACAGGATTATCAATCTATATTTCGAGCGGGTTTCCGGTTTCGGCGCTTTTGCGGGTAAGCTTCTTGACGACATGGATCCCTGTGCGCTGTTCCGTGAACTGCCATCCATAATGGGAGATGGGCCGAACCAGAAGATCATTGAGAGCATCGCACTTACGGGAAAGAAACTCTGTGACTTAAGGGGCGAACTCGTCTCATTCATGAGCGAGGAGGTTAAGCTCATCATGCCGAATGTGACAGCAATTGCCGGAACTGAGCTTGCGCTTGATCTGCTGTCTTCCGGAAAAGGACTCCAGCATCTGGCCGAGTTTCCTGCCAGTACAATACAGGTACTTGGTGCTGAGAAGGCATTCTTCAAGCACCTTAAAACTGGTTCACCACCACCAAAACATGGAGTGATGTTCAAGCTTCCACATCTCACTGGCTTGCCGAAGAATCAGAGGGGAAAGTACGCAAGATCTGCCGCATCCAAGATTGCCATAGCCGCCAGAGCAGACTATTTGGGTAGCACTATTGACTCCGGTAAAATGAAGAATGATCTTGAAGCCAGGCTGAGAAAGATCAGGGGTTCTGGTAGTTCTCGAGCTCGGACTGGAAAGAATACTTCTCGCCGGGTATAGGTACTGGATAAGAACCAGTCAGGCAGCCAAGGCATAGACCCTGCTTCCCGAGGCCTATGCTTTCAATAAGCCCCTCAATGGATATGTAACCAACGGAATCTGCCCCGATTTCATTCGCTATCTGATCTAGGGTCTTGCCTCTTGCCAGAAACTGGTCCCTTGTCTTCATGTCCACTCCAAAGTAACATGGTGCTATAATCGGTGGGGATGCAACCCTTACATGAACTTCCTTTGCCCCCTGGGCTCGGAGTATCTTCACCGTATAATTTATTGTGTTTCCACGGACTATACTATCCTCCACCAGGACAATTCTCTTTCCTGATATTGCAGACTTGATTGGATTAAGCTTGAGCCGCACAGCATTTGCACGCTGTTCCTGAGTCGGCATTATGAATGTTCTCTCAGAATACCTGTTCTTTATCAGGCCTTCACCATATGGGATGCCCGATTGCTGTGAATAGCCAAGTGCCTGTGCCCTGCCGGAGTCAGGAACCGGAATGACGATATCTGCATCTACAGGGTATTCCTTTGCAAGTCTTCGGCCCATCTGTATCCTTGCGCTGAAAACCTCGCTTCCGTCTATGACGCTGTCCGGCCTCGCAAAGTAAACGTATTCAAACATGCAATGTGCAGTGTTTGGAGTGCTGGCAATAAAAACCGTCCTGTATCCTGAAGGTGTGATTTCTATCAGCTCACCAGGCTTGACGTCCCTTATAACGCTGCCTCCAAGTATATCCATGACGCAACTTTCAGATGCGATTACATATGAATCACCGACTTGGCCGAGCATTAGCGGCCGGATTCCCATCGGATCCCTAAGTGCATAAAGTGTTCCGTTAATCATTAGGGCACATGCATATGCGCCTCGCAGCCTGCTGACTGCATTTCTCAGGCCGGCGTTTATTCCAAGTTCGATAATATTTCTCGAGATCTCCATCAGCATTACTTCTGTGTCGGAGGATGTGATGAAGCCTGAGCCACGTTTTTTCATTTCTTCCCTTAGCTGTACTGCATTAGTTATTTCCCCGTTATGTGAAATGGCGATATAGCCTATGGAATTCGATATGGTTATCGGACCTGCGTTTTCCAGATTCTTTGACCCATGAGTTGAATATCTCGTATGTGCCACGCCTATATTTCCTGGCAGAGAATCCTTGAGACTCTGGTCGCTCTCTCTAAAAACTTCAGCGACAAGGCCCATTCCTTTCTTTATACGTATCATTGAACCGTCAAAAGTGGCGATTCCTGCGCTTTCCTGACCTCTATGCTGAAGCGACTTTAAACCGGTAAGAAGAAAAGGAAAGGCGTTCCGGCTGCCGACGTAACCTACGACGGCACAATCCTCATCTGGCTTTTGCCCAGTGATAGGATCTGAGACTTGGGGATGGGAAACCACAGTGGGAGCACCTCTTCTCCCTGATATGGTAAGAATGCTGACCACACCTTCTGCACCTAATATGAACTTTTTTATTGTTCATTTTCCCCATTGATGGGGTTCCTCTGCTCACTGCAACACCTCCGATGATGGAGAAACATAAACCACGTTATCACCGCGCACAAGTATTGTGTCGAAGATACCCTTGTTTTCGCCATTTATTGTTTCGGCGGCATTCTTTAGGACAAGATTCATGTAAACATCATATCCGTCAAGAATCCCCGAGTAACTCCGATTTCCCCTGACATCCACCATTATGGGTTTAGTAATTGTTTTACGCAATACTTCCAATGGCTTCAAGGGCTGCTGAACCTGCTTAACCATGCGCTTCGGCGGTTTATTGTTAGACAATATTTAACTTTATTCTGCATTTGCAGCGTTTTTCAAATCCCAGTATTTTGGCTTAGTATGATTGAATCAAATAGGATTTTTCAGCAGAACTCTGCTCCTAAAATTTTTAAATTGAGAATCCACCATTCAATGTAACCTTGACTTTTACTATTTATTTTCTCAATGCAAAAATATCAATCTTTTGGCAGCGTCAAATCATTTTAAATGACTCTCTCAATATTAATAGGATGAGTTGTTTTTTAGAATGCTTAACCAGTTAGTTTAGTGCCTCAAATAGATATGCTTCCTGCAATGCCGATAATTCAATAATCCAAACATGAAAGAATCCGACAGGTTTTTAATTATTAAATGGGTAAAATTCTACAAATACATAAAAAATGTTTCTAATAGTCATCTGCTGAATTTGACGTTCCTTCAAAATTTTTTATGAACATGGATTAGCTGAGTTGAATATATTTATTGAATAAATGAAAAATATAGTCATGATTGGAATAAGTGGTCAATAATCTTTGTGTAAGGATGCGCCAAGCAGTGCTTCTATTGAGTCCACGCCCACAGGGTTAGTATGTTTTGAGAGAAAATCAGTAGATGAGGAAGATAAAAAGATACTTAATCTCCTGCAACTCTTTATACAAACTGGCATTGAGAAGCTCAGGTCACTCCACCACGGGCTCCATAAATTCAAGAGTGGGCTCGGTCGATGTTGAGAGTTTTATCCTTGAGTTCAGCGGGATAAGCATCTGCCCCTCTCCATGACCAAATGGAAGACCATAAAGCGATGGTTTTTTGAGTTCTTCCATGTAATCTTCAATCACATCTTCTACAAAAGGCATAGGTTCGCTCTGTTCGTTGACAGTCTTGATGTCGCCAAAAGCAAATCCTGAAAAGCCACCTAGCATATTCGCAAGCTTCATTGTGAACAAATATCTATCAATGTCGCCTGCTGTGATGCCAGTATCCTCGGCAAAGAGTATTTTGTCCGTGGTATCCGGCATGTACTTTGTTCCAATAAGAGAAGAGGCTACAGAAATGTTCGTACCGATTGAGGTACCCTCCACAGTTCCAGGATTTATGTATTTGAAAAGTAGATCCCTATCACCGGTCGCAAAATTGATTGTCTTTCCTTCTAGTACCTCTATTATTGACTTGAAATAGGGCTTTCCCATCTCCTCAGGATCCGATCCTGGCATTGGTCCATGGAATGTCACAAGATTCGCAAGCTTGTTGAAAGCTAGGTGAAGTGCCGTGATATCACTATATCCAATAAAGATCTTGGGATGATCATGAATTATATCAAAGTCAAGCAATGGTAACGTATGAATAGAGCCGTAGCCACCTCGTGCACAGAAAATTGCCTTAACATTATCGTCTTTGAATGCATTCAAAATTTCCTGGCTCCTTTCTTCAGCTGTTGCAGCCAGTTGATGCACCTGTACCAGCCTCTTGATATTACCACCAAGTGAAATCTTGAAACCAAGCTTCTTCAGTCTTGCAATACCCTTAGACAGATTTCCCATGTCCGGGGCACTCGCAGGTGCAATTATCCTTATTTCGTCCCCTTCTGTTAATTTTGGTGGTCTCACTTTATCCATATTGTATCACCTCTCTCCTATTTCGGCAAAACCACTGTAATACCAGATCTTTATGATTTACATGTGTTTCATATTTAAACGACATAGTACTTGTCAGGTCTAGACCATACAAGCGTCACTTATTTCTCTGGTCTTGAACAGAAAGGTTATTGCCTAGTCCTTAAGTCTATAGGAGGTGATATAGTTGACTGTTTAAGGAATAAAAATATGTAAGAACATATCCTAGTGCAGTTTTGCCTGTTTCTTGCCTGGCAATCAAATAATTTCTTAATATGGATTGCCATGTTCTGATATGCTGCTGGTTAGACAGGTTGATGATCAGACTGAGATTAACCTGATGATCCCGGTTATTACATCTTTCTGGAAAAATACCAGCATCAGGTCGGAACTGGCGGACACCTTCAGGGCAATATCGTACAACGGAGGTGCGGTTTTGCAACTCCAGGATCATGATGAAATTAATGTTCTCTTGATAGGGGCACCCGGTTACTAGCAAGGAGAGATCTATCTTTATGCGAAGACATTTTATATAAAAGAGGACCTTGCCAGAAATGCCTCGTTATCTTTGTTGTTCGCATACCTCAAGATATGGTCATTTGAAAATGGCTTTAATTTTATCTTCACCGAGCTCGATCCATTCGACATTGATGAATCCTCATTCTTTTTCGAGAACATGTGCCCCGGCTTGGCCGAGCCTTTTTTAGTTGACATAGCAAATAATTCTGCGTTGAAAGGGAGCAGTTAACTTGAACCCTTCCAGCTATGTGAAATCTCCTGCCGTTCACTTTCAACTTTTAACAGGAATTAAAGAACTCAGAAGGGTGGATCCTTTAAGAGCTTCGGCATTAGAAGAAGATGCTTATAAGGCAATTCAATCATTGCTGCAATCGAATTTTGTTGTCTCTGATTTTCCAATCTATGCCACTTTACCCGTATATTTATTTAAAAAGCGACGACAGGTAGTCTTCTAGCGACTTTGTGATTTATCTTAATATTCTGTTTCGCGTTTAAGTCTCTTTTGGCACCATCCAGAATAATTTTAAATTACTCTTTCTGAAATGGAAGAAATGGTTGCTTTTTATTGATTGACTTATTGCTCTGGAATAGTTTTCACCCAGTGACTCCATCCGCCTGGGTAGAGCTTCGGTTGAATCCCTGCAGCCCTCATCGCAATATAGTTGACGCAGGAGGTAACACCTGACCCGCAGTAAAGAACAGGGTTTTTACCTACCTCTTTGAAGACTGATCTTAACTGGTCTGGAGTTTTATATGTACCGTCTTCGTTCAGCACATTTTTCCAGAAGATATTTGTCGCATTGGGAATGTGCCCCGGTATTCGATCGATTGGCTCGTATTCGCCCGCATACCTGTCAGGCGACCTCGCATCAATTAGAGAAAAAAGAGAACTGTTTGTTTCAATAGCATCCTTCCCTACGATCATATTTTTTTTAGAATTTAACTGCACCGATGATCTTTTTCTTTCTGGCACTTTTCTGGTAATATCGCCATCGATCCTTTGCCAAGCATTGAGCCCGCCGTCGAGCACGTACCCATTCTCCAGTGAGAAATACTCAAGGAGAAACCATAGTCTTGCAGCTCCAGAACCATCGTCGTCGTATGCCACCACTATACTCTCCTTAGATATCCCTCTATCCTCCAATACCTTCCTAAAATCATCAAGAGCAGGGATCGGGTGTCTTCCAAAAGATTTGTCAGGCGAAGAAAGATCCTTTTCCATGTCAAAGAAAACCGCACCAGGTATATGACCCATAGCATACGAAGAGGTGCCATAAGCATGATCCATCAGGTTAAACCTGCAATCTGCTGGCACGAGAAATGGAATGTTCATGTTCGCTTTCAGCCACTCAGCAGAAACAATTGGAGATTTTTCCTCTTTGTTCAAAGAATCTACCTCTTAAACCTTGACCCTTAGACCTTAAAGAATGTTAAAGTTGATAACCTTTCTCATAATATCCTCAGGATGCTTAAGATCATCGAGGCTTTTATCCAGTTGACTCGAGACGACTGCGTTGTCACCAAGGAAGCCCGCAGGATCGAACCGGATTGCAAGATCGCCCGTCTGAAAATAGGACAAGAAACAACCACGCATCTCGTTTCGTCCAATAATAATGCGGATAAGCTATATGCAGCTTTGCAGAAAAAGGCTATTTCTGTGAGCAGAGTGGGAAAAAACTCTATCTGGGTGGAGGGGAAAAGTTGCTCAGGTTGTCATGCAATTTCTGAAACTGGAGCAATAACATTATCAAGTCGTGCGGTTAATGATAATACCGTCATTTACAGGGTGCTTGTAAAATCGAAAGGCAGCCTTGAAAAAATCACAAAAGATCTCAAGGCAAAGGGGCTGAACCCGGTCGTGACCCTGCATGAGATGCCAAAGGAGCTCACTGCACGGGAAAGAGAAATAATTTATGAAGTATATGCCCATGGATTTTTCGACCAAATGAGAAAGGCATCTCTGACAGAGATTGCAAAAAACCTTGGAATATCAACTGCTACTCTTTCTGAGAGCCTCAGGAGAACTCTGCGTAAAATTGTGAGAGGGTTCCTTGAAGATTCCCTTGTTGAAGAGATGGAAGCTACTTAATTATTCAATTCTTTCGATAATGCATGCGTTGGCCATTCCGCCACCTTCGCAAATTGCTATAAGTCCCCTATGAAGTTTTTTGGTTTCAAGTATATTTAGCATCGTTGTCACCAATCTAGATCCTGTCGCCCCGACTGGGTGCCCGAGGGCAATGGCTCCGCCCAGCATGTTAACTTTTTCATGATCGACGCCAGTTTCCATTTCCCAGTATAGAACCACGGGCGCAAACGCTTCATTGACCTCAAAACAGTCTATGTCCTCAATCCTCAGGCCTATTCTATCAAGTGCCTTATAGGTTGCAGGGACCGGGCCAGTGA
Source organism: Thermoplasmata archaeon (assembly GCA_021800105.1). GTDB lineage: Archaea > Thermoplasmatota > Thermoplasmata > Thermoplasmatales > Thermoplasmataceae > UBA582. The sequence goes on along the minus strand of JAJYZI010000012.1, from coordinate 4,482 downwards.
GCATGCTTACGGGATCAACACCAACAGCCGAAAATGAGATAAACCTGCCTCGAGCCTGGATACCATTGTCATCTATAAATTTGCTCGATGCAATTATTGCAAAACTTGCACCGTCAGATATCTGGCTCGAGTTTCCAGCGGTTATCATTTCAACCCCCGGAAAAGCCTCCTTAAGGCTGGAAAGAGCCTCAATGGAAGTATTACTTCGAATGCCCTCGTCTGCTTCTATAATCTGGCCGTCGGAATACTTGTGAGGTAAAATTTCTTTTTTAAAGTGATGTCTTGCTGCTGTCGCCCTCATATGACTCTCGTAACTGAATTGATCAAGATCCTTTCTTGTCATTGACTTCCGCTTTGCAATTATCGCGGCGCCCCTGGCCTGGGAGAACCATCCACTGTCTAATGCGTATCTCTCCCGAATAGCATCCGTAACCGGATTTGATTTTTCGTTAATTGTAGATCCGAGTGGTATCTTCGACATTGACTCAACGCCGCCTGCCACCACCAGATTGGCATATCCTGACTCTATGCTCTGAGCTGCAAATTGTATCGCCTGCAAAGATGATCCGCACTGCCTATCTATAGAAACAGCGGGAATGCTCTCGGGAAGGCCCGCAGAAAGAACAATATTTCGAGCTACATTCATACCCTGCTCATTGATCTGACCTACGCTGCCTACAATGCAATCATCTATGCTTTCGGGATTTATACCTGAACGAGACAGAAGGCCGTTAAGCACTCCTGCAGCGAGATCAACAGGATGAGCGCGGGCAAGGGATCCATTTCTTTTTCCTATCGGGCTCCTTGCAGCATCAACGATGTAAGATAGGTTTTTGTCGTCCATGAAGATGAGATTGTAGAACCTGCTATAAATTTATATCTCAATGAATAAAAGTGGCTTATTCTACCATATCAAAACACACATGGTTAAATTGCACTTTCATTCAGCTTTACTTAAATGCTAAATTGGATGGCATTTTATAAGAAAATTAATATCGCTATCTTTTAAAGATTTATGAAATTATCTGAGACAATTCCCATATTTTCCTTTATACCAGGAGGGATCTCACTGATAATTGGACTGTTCTTATGGTTATTTTTCCAATTTTCGATCCCTAATGGCTAATATTTAACCTATGAACCTTGCGCTGAAGTCGGCATTGCTTTAATGGCTTTTTTCTGGGCCATAACGATCGCTATGGGAATATTATCATCTTCAAAAATCCGGCGAAAACCACGGTTCTAATCACATGGTACTTGTATATTTAATGCAATCGTCGTATTTTTACATAGAGACGGCTTATCCTATTACGACTTAACGTAAGGCAATAAAATAGGATTCTTAAACTTTGAACTCATATGCATATTCATCTGACGAGGGAAAAATGATCCTAAAGAAGAAGAGGGTGTTATATGCAGTCACAGCAGCAGTTGCTACAATGATAATTATATTTCCTGCTGTAATCAGCAATATTCCCGCGTCATACACGCTGGCAAGTGCAAAAAATATTGACCCGAACCAAATTAGCCCAGGGTATATCGATGGACAAACTAATGCCAATTTCAATTTTCATGTCATTACAGTAAACGTTTCTGGGGTAAGCGTTAGTTACTTTGCTGAATACTATGTTCCCTTTGATGACTTCTGCAGGACGGTGAATCTTTCGAACTTTCAGAACATAGGTATTCCGAATATTGGCAGCACTTCAACTATGCAATTTATTTATTCTGCGATATATATGTTAAGCAGTTCCTATAGCGGGTTTCATGGCACGCTTTCAACTTCCGTCGATAATATCCATCTTACAGGAAATTCAAGTGTGACAAGAGGTCTTCCGCTGGAAGGACCACTTGTCAGCGTTAATTACTCCCCATCGGGGAATCCTCAAAATATTATAATTGAATATCTAGACCCAGTAGTGTTGTTAAATAATGGAACTCTCTCATATTCACCGCCACTCGGAAATTATTCTTACACCCTATCATTCAACATTTTAACATACGAGGAATATGGCATCTACAGAGTCCTCGAAACTAGCACCCCTGTTAGCTTCTATTTTAGCTTTTACGTTGTGGGCTGAGAGCCTGACTTCCCTAACAGCTTCTTCTCAAGGTTTCTAAATCCCCATTGTGGCGATTTCTTAATATTGTAGTCTAAAATATGTTCTAGTTCAGGCGCTAAGAATGCTGCTAAAACAATCCATATCTTTCCCACTATGCCCTCCCTGTCGTCATAATGACGATACTTCCTCAAGGGAACATGGTTAAAACCTTATATTCCAATCTCCAATACCTTAAGACCTTAGTCCAGTTCAATAACAATGATGGACGCGCCTAGGGAAAGGTGGAATAGTTGAAGCTTCCAAAAATAGTTAAAATGTATTGCCCTAAATGTGATGCGCACACACCTCATGAAGTAGAGAGAGTCAGGAAGAGAAAGGCCAGTGAGTTTGGCGCGGGGCAGAGGAGATTCAGAAGAGTCACGTCAGGTTTCGGAGGTTTCCCGAGACCGAGATATGAAGGAAGAGAAAAGCCAACAAAAAGAGTGTCGATCAAGTTCAGGTGTACGAAATGCAAGAAGGCTATAACGATACCGACACAAAGGGCAAAGAAATTCGAGATAATAGAGTGATAACATGACCGAGAGAAGTTTTGTTAAGTTGAAGAATGCGGGAAACAAATTCATTAAGATAAAGTGCCCTGACTGCAGCAATGAGCAGGTCACTTATACGAAGATATCGAGCCCGGTGACATGCCTGATTTGCGGCAATACAATCGCAAGACCAACCGGTGGAACGCTCGAGACAACCTCTGAGGTTGTAGAAGACGCCATATGAAGGATGAATTCCCGCAGGTTGGCGACCTTGTTGTCGTCACGATCAAAGAAGTAAAGAATTTCGGTGCAAAGGCGACCCTTGAGGAATATAAGGGGAAAGAAGGTTTTATCCATATCGCTGAAGTTGCAAGAGGCTGGGTAAAGTATATCAGGGATTACCTCAGGGAAGGTCAGAAGACAGTCTGTAAGGTTCTTAACGTCGATCTGCAGAAGGGTGCAATTGATCTATCACTAAAAAGGGTCAACGCACATCAGAAGAGGGAGAAGATATCTGAGTGGAAGAATGATCAGAAGGCGACAAAGTTGCTTGAGATTGTTGCTGCTAACCTCGGAACAACGGTTGATAAATGCGAAGAAGAATTCGCAAAGGACCTTGAGACGAAGTATGGTTACCTTTACCGTGCATTCGAAGATGCTGCATCCGACGAAAATTGGCTTCCTGAAGTCTCGGCACCGTGGAAAAAAGCTTTCATGAAGGTTTCAGTTGAGAACGTTACCATACCTTCGGTTAAGATTGGGGGCTATGTTGAGATGTACTCACTTGCAAGTGATGGCGTGGAGCGGATCAAGGAAGTCATAGGGCAAAATGAAGAGGAAAAGATCAAGATCCAATATGCTGGGGCTCCAAGGTACAGATTACAGGTTGTTGACACAGACTACAAGTCGGCTGAGGAAAATCTTAAGAATTCCATAGAAGGAATGGAAGCACGTGCGAAGAAGCTTGGAGTCGCGTTTGAGTTTAACAGGTCGACGGGAAAATGAAGTCGACGATCATGAAGTGCCCGAATTGCGGAAAATACACTATGAGTGCTGTATGTCCCGTATGTGGATCTCAGACGTTCTGTGCGCTTCCACCAAGATATTCACCAAATGACAGATTCCAGAGGTTCCGTCTGGAAAAAATAGAGGCAAAAAATGATGGAAAAAATAATAGTCAATAAAATCAAGAGTCCACGCTTGTCAAACCCGGTCTTCATTGTTGGACTTCCAGGTATAGGAAACATCGGGAAGATTGCTGTGGAATACCTTATAGACAAGCTTAAGATGATTAAGATGACGGATATAGTAACCCAGTATCTGCCCCCACAGGTTTTCATAAATGAAGAGGGGTTGATTCATCTTGCAAAGAATTCCATTTATTACAAGAAGAGGATAAATAAGAACGACCTTGTCATAGTAACGGGGGACTTCCAGGGAACGACCCAGGAGGGCCAGTATGAGCTATCATATCTTATATTACAGCTGGCGGAGGAGATGAAAGCTTCGGCTGTTTATACTCTCGGAGGTTACAGTGTAGGAAAGATCGTAGAGCACCCAAGGGTTCTTGGTGCTGTGTCAGACAGGAAGATGCTCGAGGTTCTCAAGGCAGCTGGCGTGGTATTTCCCAAGGGTGAACCAGGTGGTGGCATTGTTGGTTCTGCCGGCCTTGTTTTGGGTCTAGCCACGGAGGTATTCGAAATGAGTGCTGCCTGCCTCATGGGAGAAACTTCTGGATATTTCGCAGATCCCAGAGGAGCCATGGTACTGCTGGAAACTCTTTCAAAGCTAGTTTCCACGGATGTTGATCTACAGGAATTAGAGGAAAGAAGCAAGCAGATTGAAGAGATAACTGGCAAAATGCAGCAAGAGGGAATGCAGCAAAAGCC